>JAVBNP010000139.1:0-17559 GCA_031551455.1 Bacteroidales bacterium
TTTTTTCTTTCTGAAAAACCGAATAAATCGTATTATTACAAAAAATCAATCGATTTTTATTGTAATTTTTCAAACCTATATAAGTTACAATAAATAACTTCAAATAAAACCGATCAAAACCTGTTAGGTTTTTGAAACCTAACAGGTTTATCATGTAAAAATCGATCAGACTTTATATAATCTCAAATTATGGCCGGAAAAAGCCGGTATATCATGCAGTGGTTAATTCTTTTCGTATCTTGCGCCCCCGAAAATTTCACGTATTTATGAAACGAGTTATGCGGTATTTTTTATCAATATTTATTGTTTGTCAATTATTTGCGACGACGGCTTTTTCGCGTAACGATACCATTCAATTGGGTCGTTCTTTCGGACTGCAAATTTCCGGAAGTGCCCGAATAGATTATATTTACGACACACGTCAAAATGCGGAAGCGCTCGAAGGTTTGTTTACGTTTTATCCGTTGAATAAACTTCCCGATGCCGAAGGGAATGACATTAATGCGGCTCCGAAAGCCAATTTTTTATCCATTGCATCCCGTTTCGGAACCCGATTTTTCGCACCCGACATTCTCGGAGCCCGAACTTCGGCGTACGTCGAATTCGATTTTACGGGAACGTCCAATACCAACGGAGTTCGGTTACGTCAAGCATATGTCGATTTTTCGTGGTCGAAAAGCAAATTACTTTTAGGGCGTACGTGGCATCCTTTAGCTGCAAGTTGTACCCCGAACGTGGTAGCGCTCAATACCGGCGCTCCGTTTTGGGCGTTTAACCGTAGTGATCAAGTACGATTCGATTATTATTCGGGACAATGGATGTTGTCGGCCGTTGCGCTTTATCAGAGCGATTACGCGTCGTTGGGACCGCTCGGAAAAAGCTCGATGTATATGCGGGACGCCGTTTGGCCGGAATTCGCCGCCAACATCGCATACAAAACCTCCTCTTTTCAACTCGGCGTTGTTGGTTGTGTTAAAACCTTGAAGCCGCGCCTTTACACGGTTTCTCCCACAGATGCCGACATTCGGTACAAAACCGATGAAACATTAACCACCTTTGCAGCACAGGCCTATATTCAATATCGAAACTCAAATTGGATGTTCAAAGCGCAAAGCACTTACGCGCAGAACACCACCGAATCGTTGATGATCGGCGGGTATGCCGTCAGCGGAATCGACCCGTCAACGGGACATGAAACGTATACTCCGACCCAATATATGAACTACTGGGTAAATATCGATTACGGTAAAAAATGGCAAACGGGTATATTCGCAGGCTTTCTGCAAAGTATGGGAACGTTGGATAATGTGGTCGGTCAATGGTATGCCCGCGCTCCGGACATCAAATACATGTATCGTATTTCACCGCATGTGATGTACAACATCACCAACTGGCAATTCGGGCTCGAATTTGAATATGCAGTCGCGGCTTACGGTGAACCTGATAAAGACAATAAAGCAAAAATTGCCCATACCGAGGAGGTGGCCAACTTTCGAACAAACTTGTTGGTTTGTTTCTATTTCTGATGTATCGGCGTCGATCATTCGACGCTTCGAGTTCTCGGTCCTTCGCTGAATATCTTCAGTTTCGGATAATTCCCGTTGACGGTTTGCCATACTCTCGAGTCGAACCCTTCCGGTAAAGCGGGCTCGGTAAGTTCCGCCGTCGTCTTGGAAATTACCGCGGTTCCCTGCTTATTATTGTCAAAGCCGATACCCGTATTTTGTTTGGTATTTTGCACATCAAAATAACAAAAGTCGACAACAGCATCCGTATCTTTATTTTGTCCGATCAATCCGCCGGAATTTCCTTCCGATTTTACGGCTCCCGCGGCGTAACACGATTTCAGTTTTGCCCAGTTCCAACCGACCAATCCGCCGGCACATATTTTACCTTCGACGGAGCCCACGGCATAGCTGTCGGAAATAACTCCTTCCTGTTCACCTGCCAATCCGCCGACCGATTCCTCACCCGACACGGAACCCGTGGCGTAACACTTGGTGATGCTGCCGCCCGATGATCCGACCAATCCGCCGATACCGTAGTTGAAAACTCTGTATCCGACGACCGTACCTGTGGCATAGCAACCTTCAACAGCGGTTCGGCCTCCCGGATAACCATTAAAACCGATCAATCCGCCCACATCGAAACTTCCGGATACTTTTCCGGTGGCATGGCAATCGGTGAGTATTCCGCTGTGTTCACCGACCAAGCCGCCGACCGATTCTTCACCGTTTACTTCGCCGGAAGCAGAACAATCGGAAATAACACCGCCCGAATATCCCGCCAATCCGCCGATACAATAATTACCCGAACCGGAACCGGTGATCGTACCCGTTGCATAACAGTTTTCGATACGCGCCGTACTTCCGTAATATCCGTTAAACCCGATCAAGCCGCCGATATCGAAATATCCTTTCACGTTTCCCGCGGCTTTACTGTCGGTAATAATTCCTTCATCTGCCCAGCCGACCAAGCCGCCGGCCCATTCTCTTCCGAATACGTTTCCGGAAGCGCGACAACTTTCAACGTTTCCGGCATTGCGACCGATTAATCCGCCCACGTTCCAATATCCGTTGACCGTACCCGTGGCATAACAGTTTTGAAGCTTTCCCGGCATATTGTCGCCGTTTATTCCGATCAATCCGCCCACATCGTTGCCGGTACTGAATACCGACACGGAAGCATAACTGCCGGAAATCATTCCGTTATTGATTCCGGCCAATCCGCCGACAACCTCTTTTGTTGCAATGACGTCGCCCGTGACATAACACTCAATAATAACGCCTTCTCTCAGTTCTCCCGCAATTCCTCCGACAACCGATTCCGCTTTGATGAAGCAATCGGTGAGACCGAGCTTTTCGATATAAGCGCCCGGTCCGCATATGCCGAATAATCCTTGATAATCGGTTCCTTTGGTAACGGTGACATTTTCCGCCTTGTGCCCTTCGCCGTAAAAATATCCGCAGAACAGACGGGAATTATCGTTGCGATCTTTCCCGAATTGCCCGATCGGCGTCCATTCGCGCGTATCCAAATTAATGTCGGCCGATAGTCGAAAGTGCTTGCCTGCATAATTATTTCCGGAATTCACCCGGGTAGCCAAATATGCCAAATGTCCGGCAGATTCGATCATGATCGGATTATTTTTCGAAGCGCCCTTATTTCCGCTTTCGTCAAAAGCAACCGCATAATCTTTCCAATTACCTGTCGTCTTTTTCTTCTTATCAACGGGAATGGTTGCTTTACGAACAATAAGCGTCCGTTCGGGCCTTTCGCGTTCTTTTCGAATTCTCTTTATCTTTTTTGAAGAATCTTGTACCGATATCGGATCATTTTCATTTTGTGCATGCACCTTTTCCGTTGGTATAACGGGTAGCAAGCATAAGATAATCAAATAGGGGAGAATTATTTTCATTCTTTGAATTTTTGGCATTATCATGTGATTAATGTACAATATGTCGATATCTTCGATGCCTTTTATACGAAAAATAAACCGAAAAGTTACACAATAACCATGATGGAATAACCCGAAAACGGAATATGAAAATTTTCCGATCCGTAAACGTCACAATCACATGACAAAACATTAAAAATGTCAAAAATTGACAATTCGGAAATCTAAAGATGCAATGAAAAGTAAACTGTTGATGATTTGTTACCCGAACATAACAAACATTCATCGTTCGTTTTTCGAACGACAACAAAAGTTTTCGGAAAGAGAATTTGGTAGCCGGTTTTTACGATAAACCCTCCGCGGATGCGGATCTTAAAAAAAAGTTACACCATAGCGGCGTAAACTTTTACACGAATAAATTTCTGTATCAGGAAAGAGTGTCTTCGGTAAAGAATTGTTTCACCACGATGTCGGATAAATCTCCGTTTTGACATTTACTCCGGTCGGTATAAAATTATATCTTCAATTCTTTATCTGAAGAATATGGTGCAAAACTTGTGCCAAACTATAACACTAATTTACATCAATACCAATTTTTCTCATTAAAACAGATGCATTCAGACTCGTGCAAATTCCCGGATGCAATTTATAATCGAACAACATGTCTTCCCCGTTGATTTGTACATCAAAATGCGAATTATTTACATATCCGGGTAATTCTTTTTCCAATTCTCCCAACGCAAGGTCATGCGTTGCAATAATTCCCGATACCCGATGCTTGACCAATTGTCTGATTAAAGCCACCGATCCTATCTGCCTGTCGCGGGAGTTGGTACCGCGCAAGACTTCATCCAAAAGAAAGAATACATGTTGCCCGTTTCCCGTAATATCGATTAACTGTTTGAGACGTTTCAATTCGGCGTAAAAAGAAGAAGTTCGTTCTTCCAAATTATCGGCGATACGCATATAGGTGAACAATCGGCAAGTGGTAATCGCAAAATAACTTGCGCAAACGGGTGCTCCGGCCAGAGCCAACACCATGTTCACGCCGATGCTCCGTTCAAACGTACTTTTGCCCGACATGTTCGAACCCGTAACGATGGCTACTCTGCCTTCGCCGGTAAGCGAAAAATCGTTGCACACACGTTCTTTTTCCAAAATAAGCGGGTGACCGACTTCAACGGCTTCCAATGTAAAATAATCGTCTTTGATTTCCGGCATGACCCAGCCCGGATTGTTGAATTTCAGATTGGCGAAACTGGCCAAAGCTTCCGCTTCGGCGATGGCGTCGAACCATTCGGTTAATTGTTGTCCCGCGCCGAGCCGCCACTTTTCGAGCCAAACCAAATGTTTGTAGTCAAAGAAGAAAAGAATGTTGACGGGAATGTAAAGCATATTCAACCGGTAATCCAACTTTTTAATGCGGTTTTGCAATGCCTTGATACGGTCCGTAGCATTACTTTCGACAAAACAATTACGTAGCTCCGTCAAATAAGGCGAAGTGAATTTTGTTTCGATAAACAGGTTGATCAATTCCGAATAAGTGCCAATAAATTCCACTTTTCGAGATACTTGTTGATGCAGATAATTTACCTTTTTTGCCGTCGATCCGCTGATCATAAAATGTACGACGACCAACAACCACACAACCGCGGAAGGTATCCAGCCGGCAATTGCCGAGACGCCGGCCGCAATCGTCATCCAAGGCAATATTTGCATGACAAGCAGCAATTTGCGATTATTCGACAAAACGGCTTCACCGTGCAGCCACTCGATAAATCCGGGCTGTTCTTTGGCAATGTCTTTGTACTTTAAACCGACGGCTTGCATCTCTTGGCGTCGATCGACCATTTCGGAGAATTCGTTTACCGCTCCTTGACGCTTTACAATATTATCCGTCGAAGCCGGACCACTCAACCATCGGGCCAACATATCACTTCCCGACGGGCTTGTAGTACGGTTTATGTATCGAAATAACGAATGGACGCCGAAAATATCCAAATCGGATGTGTAATCGTGTTTCGGATCCTCGTATCGAATGCCCGGATCAAAAGCGGACCAATTTCCTTCGAGGGAATCCATTTCCCGAAGATTGATCGTTTTCAAGCGTCCGCTTCGATGTTGCCGTTCAATGTTTGCCGAATGTTTTTTCAAGCAAACGGCAAACATCATCAAAAATGCGATAACCGTTCCGACGCTCAACCACGGGGAAAAAGAGTACGTGATTATTCCGGCAACCACGGTTGCAACGATAATGAACAATCGAAGCCATGCATAACGATTATTTTGTCGCATCCGAAATTTTTCTTCTTGTCCGAATCGTTGCGCTGCGTCCTGATAATATTCGTATAAAATCATGTTATTGATCGAATGGTGAAAATGCAAAATTAGCCCAAATATCGCAAATGACATATTTTCGAAATCGCTTGCCGGGTTTATGCTTTTGTCGAAAAATTGTTTTTGTATACATTTGCCGAAAAATTAAACATCGACATTTTATCGAATGAAACGAATTTCCATATTTATTTATGCCATTGTATTGGCAATTACGGTCGGAGCATGTGAAGGATGTGTAAAGAAAGCCGCAAAAAAAGCGACCAATATGGGATTGGATGCATTGGAAGGCGTTGCCGAAGCGGTCACCGAACGAGGCGACACGCTCGGAAAAAAGATCACGGATGCCGCGGGAAACGTTGCGCAAGGTGTCGGGCGCAGCCTCGACAGGCAATTGAACGAACACGCCGAAAAGGTTGCGGCGGTAGCCGGTCGCACGTTGGTGCAAACCATGGACGGATTGAGTGACGGACTTATCAAAGAAAATTACGAGGAATTGGTTTCCAAAGAAGATTTTTGCAGCGGAGTTGCGCTCGATTTTTTCGGAAAAATCAATTCAACACCCGTTACTGACGCTTATTTCATCATCACCGAAAAAGGCTCGTACACAACAAAATTTGAATTCTGCGACGATAATTGCAAAACGGCAAAATTGACCAAAACGGCGGAAATGTCGGCGCCTCTCGACGGCAAGAAATACACTGTGGTGAGTTTTGCGTACAATCAAGAAGAATTAAACCTCTTGGAATCGACCAAGTGTACCAAAATCACGGTAACGCGTAAATAATTTTACGCACGGCAACTTTATAAATTGCAAATCCAAAACCGGCTAAAGGCACTGTTCAAAAAGATTAAATTATCTCATCATTACGAGCGATAGCGAATCAATTTTTTGATTATTATGAGATTACTTCGCTCTCATTCGCAATGATGTTCGGTTCCGACTCCTTGAATGGTCTCTTTACGTAAAAATAAATCAGACTTTATATATAAATACTAAAACCGAGATCGGTTTAATATTTCCAACTTTTCATGATTTGGTAAACGGCGCCCGCCCAATAGTTTCTTAATCCGAAACCGCGAGCTTTACCTTCGACTTTTACCGAATGTATCAAATTGCCCGTTTTAATATCGAAGAAACAGACGTACATTGACGCCTTTTGCGTTGATTTATCTAAGTTTTCGGCAACAAACAACAGCCCGGTTTCGGCTCCGTCCGACGCGCCGGCATATGCTGCCACGACTTGCTGAATGTCATCACGGGTTAACGTTATCGGGTCAGCAACCGTCAATTCGGAAACGTTAACGGCATCATTACGCTTTTGTTCCGTATCCAACGAGGTGACCACTTTTTGTTTTTTGAAATATTTAGCGACATCGTATTTGCCCGGTTCCGAAGGCACCAAATTGTTAATCGGGATCAGAACATCTTTCAATTGTTGACCGGTTTCGGCAACGCGAACAAATTTGGCCTTCGTAAAATCAATCCCGAACCAAACGATGGGATCGGCTTTCTTTGCCATTGACGAATTCTGTGCATCAGACAATTGCATTCCGAGGAATAACGAGACAATGATAAGTAGGTACGTTTTCATGAAAAGTGTTTTATGGGATTATTTTTACAAATAAACGATATTTTTTTCGAATTCGAAACATGTAGTATTTACTCGAACATGATGTTTCATTGCTCGAAACGGCCGCATCAATCGAGTTATCGATACAACAGATATTTTGTATCGAAAGGAAAACGGCAAGTCATATTTTTTAAAAAATATTTATCCTCATCTTGTTTTTATTAAAAAAAGCCGTACCTTTGCAGACCAAAATTTTAAAGCGGTTTGAGTTATAGATAAATAGGATTTTTAGAATATGCAATATATATAAAGATACATATCTATTCGGATATCGATTTTTAAAATTCATTTTAAAATAATCAAAAACAAGTAAAAATGACTGATCCAATAGCAGATTTGTTGACCCGCATTCGTAACGGGATCATGGCTCGGCATAAAGTGGTCGAATGTCCCGCATCGAATATCAAGAAAAATATCGTGAAGATATTGTTTGAGAAGGGTTACATTCTCAATTACAAGTTCGAAGAACCGGGAGAAGGCAAACCGCAAGGAAATATCAAAATAGCCTTGAAATACAATCCCGAGACAAAACAACCCGCCATCAAAGAAATTCAACGCGTAAGTCGTCCGGGGTTACGTAAATACGTAAACCACGACAAACTTCCCCGAGTCCTTAACGGATTGGGCATTGCCGTTATATCCACCTCACAGGGTGTGATGACCGACAAAGAAGCGCGCGTGAAGAGCATCGGCGGTGAAGTAATATGTTACGTTTATTAATAGGAGGAAAAGCATGTCAAGAATAGGAAAAGCACCCATTGCAATACCCGATAAAGTAACGATTACGGTTCAGTCCGACAACACCGTTACGGTAAAAGGTCCTCTCGGCGAATTAAGTCAAAAAGTAGATCCGGATATCACCGTGAAAGCGGAAGATGGTCAATTGACCGTTACGCGTCCGACCGATCAAAAACGTCATCGTTCGTTGCACGGTTTGTACCGCGCATTACTGAATAACATGGTAACAGGAGTTTCAAAAGGATTCACCATCAAACAGGAATTGGTGGGCGTCGGTTATCGGGCCGAAGCCAAAGGACAAATCCTCGAAATGAGCCTCGGTTATTCGCACGATATCATGATCGCTTTGCCGAAAGAAGTTAAGGTGACCACCGTAACCGAAAAACGTGCCAACCCGATTATCACTTTGGAAAGCGCCGACAAACAATTGTTGGGACAAGTAGCTGCTAAGATACGTTCGTTACGTGCTCCCGAACCATACAAAGGCAAGGGTATCAAGTTCGTCGGTGAAACGTTGAGAAGAAAAGCCGGTAAATCGGCAAGTGCAAAATAAGAAGACCGTAAGATCGTAAGACAGGTAATATTGTAAGATTATTATAGGACTTCAAAAAAGGAAATAAGAAAATGGCTTTAACAAAAATAGAAAGGCGTGCCCGCATCAAGAAAAGAATCCGTAAAGTGATTTCGGGAACGACGGGAAAACCCCGCATGTCGGTTTTCCGCAGCAACAATCAAATATATGTGCAATTGATCGACGACTTGTCGGGAGCGACGCTTTTGAGCGCGTCTTCGCGCTGCAAAGAAGTTGCCGGACAAAAGGTAAACAAAACGGAACAAGCCAAACTGGTGGGTAAACTGGTTGCCGAACGTTCTTTGGCAAAAGGTATCGATTCCGTGGTGTTTGATCGAAGCGGTTATTTGTATCACGGAAGAGTTAAATCGTTGGCCGACGCAGCGCGAGAAGGCGGACTTAAATTTTAAAAAATATTATGTCAACAAGTATTCGTAAAGTAAAAACGGCCGATTTGGAATTGAAAGATCGGTTGGTCAGCATCCAACGTGTTACCAAAGTAACCAAAGGGGGGCGCACCTTCAGTTTCTCGGCGATTGTTGTCGTGGGAGACGAAAACGGTATCGTGGGTTACGGTTTGGGCAAATCCAACGAAGTAACTTCAGCCATCTCCAAAGGTATTGAAGACGCCAAAAAGAATTTGATAAAAGTTCCCATTCTCAACGGTACGTTACCGCACGAGCAAAGCGCTCGTTACGGCGGAGCCACCGTATTCATGAAACCCGCTTCGCACGGTACCGGTGTTAAAGCAGGTGGCGCCATGCGTGCCGTATTCGAAAGCGTCGGCGTACGTGACGTATTGGCAAAATCGAAAGGATCGTCGAATCCGCACAATTTGGTGAAAGCTACATTTGAGGCGTTGACGGAATTGCGCGATGCCCGCAGCATTGCCAAACAACGCGGTATCAGTGTCAGCAAAGTGTTTAACGGTTAATATTTTCCAATAATGGCAAAAATTCATATTACATTGAAAAAAAGTCTCATCGGCGCCGATAAACGTCAAGTGGCAACCGTTAAGGCACTGGGATTGGGAAAGATAAATTCGACCGTGGCTCACGAAGATACTCCCCAAATATTGGGAATGGTATCGAAAGTGAATCATTTGGTGAGTGTTGAAAAGGAATAGATTATAAATACATTAGCATAACGATCAATGAATTTAAGTAGTCTGAAACCGGCTCCGGGGTCGGTGAAACGGGAAGGAAAACGGTTCGGCCGCGGACAAGGAAGCGGAAAAGGCGGAACTTCGACCAAAGGCCACAAAGGGCAAAAAGCCATTTCGGGTTATTCGAAGAAAATCGGATTCGAAGGAGGTCAAATGCCGTTGCAACGTCGTCTTCCCAAATTCGGTTTTAAAAATAAATTTCGCAAAGAATATAAAGCAATCAATCTTGATGCATTGGAAAGCTTCGCCGAAAAAACGGTTATCGTATCCATCGAAGTTGCCACTTTGATCAATGCGGGATTGGCTCCCAAAAACAGTTTGATCAAAATTTTGGGTAACGGTGCGTTGACCAAAAAATTGTACGTTAAAGCACACGCATTTTCGACTTCGGAAAAAGCCGCCATCGAAGCGTTGGAAGGAACAGCGACCGTAATACAATAAAAGAATGAAAGCTTTTATTCAGACGTTAAAAAACATTTGGAAAATCGAAGACCTGCGAACGAGGATTCTGTATACCTTGGGGGTACTCTTGATATACAGGCTTTGTTCGTTCGTGACTCTTCCGGGTATTGATCCGCATCAATTAACCGCTTTGAAACATCAAACGGCGGGAGGTGTCATGGGGTTGTTGGATATGTTTTCGGGGGGTGCGTTTTCCAATGCATCCATTGTTGCTTTGGGGATCATGCCCTACATCTCGGCATCCATCGTGGTGCAGTTGTTGGGAATAGCCATTCCTTTCTTCCAAAAAATGCAAAAGGAAGGAGAAAGCGGACGTCGCAAAATCAATCAAATTACGCGATATCTTACCGTAATCATTTTGGTTCTCCAAGCCCCGACTTATTTGGCCAATTTGCATGCACAGTTACCCGACACGGCGTTTTTGCTGAAGGGAACTTGGTTTACGGTGTTCTCCACCCTCATTTTGATCAGCGGAACGATGTTTATCATGTGGTTGGGCGAGAAAATTACCGACAAAGGTATCGGTAACGGTATCTCGTTAATCATCATGGTCGGTATCATTGCACGTCTCCCGCAATCGTTGATTCAAGAAATCGCACTGCGTCTCGAAAATCAAGGCGGCGGTTTGGTTGCTTTCTTGGTGGAAATCGTTATTTGGTTGGTTGTTATTGCCGTATCGGTTCTCTTGGTACAAGGTACGAGAAAAATTCCGGTACAATATGCCAAACGTATTGTCGGTAACAAACAATACGGCGGCGTACGTCAATACATACCTTTGAAAGTCAATGCTGCGGGTGTTATGCCCATCATCTTCGCGCAAGCGCTGATGTTTGTTCCCGTTACCCTTGCCGGTTTTACCGCAACGGGTGAATCAATGAGCGGTTTCCTGCATGCTTTCACCAATGTTACGGGATTTTGGTATAATTTCACATTTGCTTTGTTAATCGTTGTTTTTACTTATTTCTATACCGCAGTAACCATCAATCCGACGCAAATGGCTGAAGATATGAAGCGTAACGGAGGGTTTATTCCAGGTGTGAAACCGGGTAAAAAAACGGTTGAATATTTGGATTCCATCATGTCGAGAATTACGTTACCCGGTTCGCTCTTTTTGGCGTTCGTGGCTGTGTTGCCCGCATTTGCCAAAATATTGGGAATCAGTTATCAATTCTCGCAGTTCTTTGGCGGTACCACCCTGTTGATCATGGTGGGTGTCGTCTTGGATACCTTGCAACAAATCGAAAGTCATTTGTTGATGAGGCACTATGACGGATTGATGAAGAGCGGACGTATCAAAGGCCGCTCGGGTAATTAAGTTCTTTGCCGGTGATTAAAACAGACCACGAAGTAGCGTTGCTCAGACAGAGTGCACTGTTGGTGTCGAAAACTTTAGCCGAGGTCGGCAAATTGGTTCGTCCAGGTGTTACTACCCTTGATTTGGATGTACGTGCCGAGGAATTTATCACGGACAACGGCGGAAAGCCGGGGTTCAAAGGATATAACGGTTATCCGAACACCTTGTGTACATCGGTCAACGGTCAAGTGGTGCATGGTATTCCGTCCAAAAATACGGTGTTGAAAGACGGTGATATCATATCGATTGATTGCGGAACGATACTGGACGGTTATTACGGCGACAGTGCTTATACGTTCGAAGTGGGACAAGTAAGCGAATCGACACGTAAATTGCTTCAAGTAACCAAAGAATGTTTGTTCAGAGGTATTGAGGCGGCCGTAACCAAAAATCGGATGGGTGATTTGGCGCATGTCATTCAACAACATGCCGAAAGCAACGGTTATTCGGTGGTACGCGAATTGGTCGGTCACGGTATCGGAACCAACATGCACGAACGTCCCGAGGTTCCCAATTACGGAAAACGGGGTGTGGGTGTGCGGCTGCAAAAAAACATGGTTCTGTGTATCGAGCCGATTATCAACAAAGGCAGGCGGGAAATCGTGGAAGAACGCGACGGATGGACCATCCGAACCAAAGACAATGAACCGTCGGCGCATTTCGAGTTAACGGTGGTTGTCGGCGAAGATCAAGCGGATGTGTTGTCAACATTTTCGTTTATAGAAGAGAATTTGAATCTTAATTAAGGACGTCATTTATATGGCAAAACAACTTTCCATAGAACAGGACGGGACGATACTGGAGGCATTGTCGAATGCCATGTTCCGTGTCGAACTGGAAAACGGACATATCGTTACGGCCCATATTTCCGGAAAGATGAGGATGAATTACATCAAGATTCTTCCCGGTGACAGGGTAAAGCTCGAAATGTCTCCTTATGACCTTACCAAAGGTCGGATCAAGTTCAGGTACAAATAAAAAGCAAAAAATAGAAATAATCCATACAATGAAGGTAAGAGCATCTATCAAAAAAAGAAGCGAAGATTGCAAAATCGTAAGGCGCAAAGGCCGTCTTTATGTGATCAATAAAAAGAATCCGAAGTTCAAACAACGTCAGGGATAATTTAAATCAAAAAAAACATTTTGTTGTAATATGGCAAGAATTGTTGGTGTCGATTTACCAAAAAATAAACGCGGAGAAATAGGTTTGACCTACATATACGGTATCGGACGCAGCTCTGCACGGAAAATATTGAGTACTGCCGGTATCGATTTCGATAAAAAAGTACAAGACTGGGATGATGACGATTTGGGTAAAATTCGTTCCATTCTCAACGAAGAATTTAAAGTTGAAGGCGAATTGCGTTCGATGGTGCAGATGAACATCAAGCGTTTGATGGATATCGGTTGCTATCGCGGAGTACGTCATCGTATCGGGTTGCCCGTTCGCGGACAAAGCACCAAGAACAATGCCCGTACGCGCAAAGGCAAGAAGAAAACCGTTGCAAACAAGAAGAAAGCTACCAAATAATCATCGTTAATTAAGAGTCATGGCAAAAAAGACAGGGACAACCAAGAAAAAAGTTGTTAAAGTAGAACCGCTCGGACAAGCGCATATCAGCGCTTCGTTCAACAACATCATCGTTACGTTGACCAACAACTCGGGACAAGTAATCTCGTGGTCGTCGGCAGGAAAGATGGGTTTCAAAGGTTCGAAAAAAAATACGCCTTATGCAGCGCAAACCGCTGCCGGTGATTGTGCAAAAGTAGCATACGATTTAGGCTTACGCAAGGTAAAAGTTTTTGTTAAAGGCCCCGGTTCGGGACGAGAATCGGCAATCCGTACCATTCACGGCGCCGGTATCGAAGTAACCGAAATCATGGACGTAACTCCGTTACCGCATAACGGTTGTCGCCCGGCCAAACGCAGAAGAGTGTAAACAGTACACGGCGATTGATTGTTATAGTCTAAACTTAATCAGTTTCAAAATAAAATAAAACAATGGCAAGATATACCGGCCCAAAAACAAAAATAGCAAGGAAATTCGGTGAGCCCATCTTCGGTTCCGATAAATCATACGAACGCAAACCGTATCCTCCAGGACAACACGGCAATACCAAAGGCCGTAAGAAAACTTCGGAATATGGCGTGCAGTTGAAGGAAAAGCAAAAAGCAAAATATACTTACGGTGTATTGGAACGCCAATTTTCGAACCTGTTCGAAAAGGCGCACCGCAGCCACGGAATTACGGGTGAAGTGTTATTGCAGTTGCTCGAATCCCGTTTGGACAACGTGGTATACCGTTTGGGCATTGCACCGTCGCGTGCGGCAGCTCGTCAATTGGTTACCCACTGCCATATCGTGGTTAACGGCGAAGTAGTTAATGTTCCTTCCTACCAAGTGAAAGGCGGCCAACTCGTAGGTGTCCGCGAACGTTCCAAATCGATGGAAATCATCACCAATTCCGTATCGCGCCAATCGAGATACTCATGGTTGGAATGGGATTCCTCAAACATGACGGGCAAATTCCTCAATGTGCCCGAGCGGAACGATATTCCCGAAAATATCAAGGAACAACTGATTGTAGAATTGTATTCAAAATAAAAGATAAACATGGCGATTTTAGCTTTTCAACGACCCGATAAAGTGGTCATGCTCGAAGCTGGCGATACCTACGGCAAATTCGAGTTTCGTCCGCTTGAACCCGGTTACGGAATCACGGTGGGCAATGCCTTGCGAAGAATTTTATTGTCTTCGTTGGAAGGGTATGCCATCACCTCAATCAAAATCGAAGGCGTACAACACGAATTTTCCACCATTCCCGGAGTGGTTGAAGACGTTACCGAAATAATTTTGAATCTGAAGCAAATTTGTTTTAAACAAATGGCGGAAGACACTCAAAATGAAACGGTCAACGTGACGCTCAGCGGACAGGAAACATTTAAAGCGGGCGATTTGGATAAATTTCTCACGGGCTTTAAGGTGCTGAATCCCGATTTGGTGATCTGCAACATGGCATCTAACGTGAAATTTCAAATTAAGCTTGAGATTGAAAAGGGTCGGGGTTATGTTCCCGCCGAAGAAAATCGTCCGGAAAATGCCGAAATAGGACTGGTCGCCATTGATTCGATATACACGCCGATCAAGAACGTCAAATACGCGATCGAGAACTATCGCGTGGAACAAAAGACGGACTACGAAAAATTGGTTATCGAATTGGAAACCGACGGTTCCATTCATCCGAAGGAAGCGCTTAAGGAGGCGGCCAAAATATTGATTCACCATTTCATGCTCTTTTCCGACGAAAAAATAACCATCGAAACCGAGGAAAAACAAGTAACCGACGAATTTGACGAAGAAATTCTTCACATGCGTCAAATGCTTAAAACTCGTTTGGTGGATATGGATCTGTCGGTACGTGCCCTTAACTGCTTGAAAGCAGCCGCAGTGGAAACGTTGGGCGATTTGGTTAAATTCAGCAAAAACGATTTATTGAAGTTCCGTAACTTCGGGAAGAAATCGCTTACCGAATTGGACGAATTGTTGGAAAGCATGAATTTGACCTTTGGAATGGACATAGCAAAATATAAATTAGATAAAGATTAATCAGCAATGAGACACGCAAGAAAGATCAATCACCTTGGTCGTACCAATACGCATCGTAAGGCGATGTTGTCGAACATGGCATCATCTCTTATATTGCATAAACGTATCACTACCACTGTTGCGAAAGCCAAGGCGCTCAGAGTATATGTGGAACCGTTGATCACCCGTTCGAAAGATGATACAACGCATTCTCGCCGTACGGTATTCGGTTACCTGCAGGATAAAAATGCCGTAGCGGAACTTTTCCGTGAAGTATCACCGAAAATCATGGAACGTCCCGGCGGATATACCCGTATTTTGAGAACGGGGCTTCGTAAAGGCGATGCGGCCGAAATGTGCATCATCGAGTTGGTTGACTATAACGAAAACATGTTAACCGGCAAGGATGCCAAGAAAACAACAACGCGCAGAAGTCGTCGCGGCGGAGCCAAAAAAGCAGCCGGAGATGTTGCGGCACCTGCAGTAACGGCGGCAGCTCCCGCAGCCAAGAAACCCGCAAAAGCAACCGGGGAATCAAAGAGCAAGAAAGCGGCAGCAACACCGACAGCCGATGCCGGTGTCATCGAAGACATAAAAGTCGAAGAAGCGCCCAAAGCAGAGGAAGCCCAATCGGAAGAAGAAAAGAAAGAAGAATAACCGTTAAGGTTATAAAATTATAAAAGGCAATTTCTTTCGAAATTGCCTTTTATGTTTTGTGCCCGAGACAAAATTAATTTTACGAGTCTCCGTATCGGAATCGAGCGTGCGGATAATCGATGGTGTAATGCAGGCCGATACTTTCGCGACGCGCTTGAGCGCTTTTAATAACCAAATATGCGGCATTAATCGTATTGCGCAACTCGCACAATTGCACCGAAAGCGTAGTCTTGACATATAAGGCTTCCGTTTCGTCGTAGATGATTTGCAACCGATCCATGGCCCTTTTCAACCGTAAATCGGAGCGAACAATCCCCACATAATTACTCATAATCTGCTGCAATTCTTTGTAATTTTGGGTAATCAATACCATTTCTTCGGGATGTGCCGTGCCTTCCGTATTCCAATCGGGAATATTTTTCGGAACTTCGTATCCTTTGAAATACGTCGTTGCATCTTTTGCCGCATTATCGGCATATACCACTGCTTCGAGCAAAGAGTTTGAAGCTAATCGATTGGCTCCGTGCAATCCCGTGCAAGCGGTTTCTCCGGCCGCATATAATCGGTTGATGCTGCTTCTCCCTCGCATGTCCACCCGAATACCGCCGCACTGATAATGAGCTGCGGGAATCACCGGAATATAATCTTTGGTAATGTCGATGCCGAGACTCAAACATTTTTCGTAAATATTCGGAAAATGATTTTTCAATTCCTCATGCGAAGTCGCCGTAGCATCTAAATACACAAAATCGTCGCCGCGTACTTTCATTTCGTTATCAATGGCTCGTGCAACAATATCACGCGGGGCAAGGGATCCGCGTTGGTCGTATTTATGCATGAATTCCCGACCGTCGATGGTACGCAATACGGCGCCGAATCCGCGCATTGCTTCACTGATCAAATATGACGGTTTTTCGCTCGGATTGTACAATGACGTGGGATGAAACTGGATAAATTCCATATTATCGATGATCCCTTTGGCACGATACACCATAGCAATGCCGTCGCCCGTGGCTATTCTCGGATTGGTAGTAGTGGTATACAAATTACCCGTGCCTCCGGTAGCCATCATGGTAACCCGCGACAACACGGCAAACGTTTTATGGGTTTTGATATCCAACAAATATGCTCCGTAACATTCGATATCCGAATGATAGCGTTTTACCAATCGTCCGAGATGATGTTGCGTAATAACGTCTACCGCAAAATGATTTTCCAGTATTTCGATGTTCGGGTGATTACGTGCCATATCCGACAATGCGCGTTGTATTTCAAAACCCGTATTGTCTTTATGATGCAATATGCGATGTTCGCTGTGTCCACCTTCCCGGGCAAGGTCAAATGTCCCGTCGCCTGTACGATCGAATTGCGTCCCCCACTCCACCAACTGTTTGATTTGAGCGGGAGCTTCGCGAACCACCATACGCACCACTTCTTCGTTACATAAACCGTCACCGGCAATCAACGTATCGCGAACATGTTTTTCGTACGAATCGCTTTCGTCAATTACCGCGGCAATTCCGCCTTGCGCATAACGGGTATTGGTTTCGTCCAAAGCGGTTTTGCTTACCAAACAGACTTTACCGTAAGGCGCAACTTTCAAGGCAAAACTCAATCCGGCAAGTCCCGAACCGATGACCAAAAAATCGACTTCGCGTTTC
>JAVBNP010000162.1:0-12317 GCA_031551455.1 Bacteroidales bacterium
GGGCAATGCGCCTCCCACGGTCAATAATGCCGAACCGGCGCCAACCGTTTTTAAAAAGTTTCTTCTCGATGTTTTCATTTTTTCTTCGATATAAAATTGTTAATGAAATAAAGAACAGTTGTCATACCTTATATTACCGAACGATGCCTTATAATTCGTATGTTACGTTTGTAAAGCGTGCCTGCAAGATACGTAAAATTTCTTTTCGGTTTTTGTTTTTTGATTTCGCGATTGGCCGATAATGCGTCAAATCTTCGAAACATGGGATAAATTCGCAAAAACGCAATGAGACCGGACTTTTTTGTTTATTTTTGCATTCGTGAGAATGATGTGCATTTAAAATGCACATCATCTTGTTTATGATCAATAACTTTATTTGTTTTCTAAAAACATTTTGAGAATAAAACATTTCGTAAAATGAAATTGATACCCATTGATTTGATCGTTTACGTCGGTTACTGTGCATTAATTATATTCATCGGACTTTTCGTTTCGCGAACCAAATCGGGAAAGAAAAAAGACAGTGGCGATTATTTTCTTGCGGGTCGAAACTTGGCTTGGTGGGCCATCGGCGCTTCCATCATCGCATCCAATATATCGGCCGAACAATTCATCGGAATGTCCGGTTCGGGTTATGCCGTCGGATTGGCCATGGCAACTTACGAATGGATTGCGGTTTTGGGACTGATTATTGTCGGCAAATGGTTTTTGCCCATTTTTCTGCAAAAGAAAATTTACACCATGCCCCAATTTCTGGAGCAACGTTTCGACGGTAGGGTCCGAACAGTAATGGCTGTTTTCTGGCTGGCCGTTTTTATTTTTATCAATCTGACGTCCATTCTCTATTTGGGAGCGTTAACCATCGAGACGATCATGGATATTCCGTTGATTTACGGAATATTGTTTCTGGCATTTTTTGCGGGAGTTTATTCCATTTACGGAGGATTGAAATCGGTGGCGCTCACGGATGTGGTGCAGGTCGTCTTTTTGATCGGCGGCGGACTGGTTGCTTCCTACATTGCATTGGATCGACTCGGATCCGGCGAAGGTTTTTTGAAAGGATGTGACAACTTGTACCATCTTTCGAAGGATAAATTTCACCTGATCCTCAAACCCGACAATCCCGCATATAAAGATTTGCCCGGTTTATCGGTTATTATCGGCGGCCTGTGGGTAGCCAATTTATATTATTGGGGCTGCAACCAATACATCATTCAACGGGCATTGGCAGCCAAATCGCTCGATGAAGCCCAAAAAGGTATTGAATTTGCGGCCATTCTGAAATTATTCATTCCGTTAATCGTGGTTATTCCGGGGATTGCCGTTTATGCCATGGGAACGGAATTAGGTAAACCCGATGAAGCTTATCCGTGGCTGTTAAGCAATATCATCCCTCCCGGAATAAGGGGATTAACGTTTGCGGCTTTAACGGCGGCCATCGTCAGTTCGTTAGCTTCCATGATGAACAGTATTTCCACCATTTTCACCATGGATATTTATCGGGCTTATTCAAAAAAGCAACATTCCGAACAACATTTGGTTAAGGTGGGACGTCTCGGCAGTTTCGTCGCGTTGATTATTGCCGTCGTCGTTGCTCCGATGTTGACCAATCTCGATCAAGCCTTTCAATACATTCAGGAATTTACCGGATTTATCAGCCCGGGGGCGTTGGCGATTTTCCTGACGGGTTTCTTTTACAAAAAGGCCACGGCTAACGGAGCATTGCTTGCGGCGTTGGGAAGTTTCGTCTTTTCCGGGTTAATGAAATTTGTTTTTCCGGGCTTGCCGTGGATGGATCGAATGTTGATCGTCTTCATATTATGTTTGTTGACGATTGTTGTCAGTGCGAAGATAGAAAATAAGGGCGTGAGCGAAAAAGCGATCAATATTACGCCGAACATGTTCAAAACAAGCAAAACGTTCAACATCATTGCGTGTATCATTACGGCAATTTTGGTTGTAATATATACCGTTTGGTGGTAGTTGTCGCGTCAACGGTATTTTGTCGACATACGAAGTCCCGTAGGGACGGTATAACATAACCCGGGATGTCAATCCCGTGAGTGAACCGGAAAATAATAAATCTCATAAAACGTCAAATTCATGAAAATAACGGTAAACGCTAATCACATGCAGAATCGGACAAATCGCATATTCGGCGGTCAATTGATAATTATATTTTTCATCCTCGTCCTATATTCCTGCAAAGGAGGCGATCAATTCGCGGTTACTTCTCCCGATGGAACGAAAGTGCTTCGTATCGCAACGGACGATAAAGGAAGTTTGTCGTACGAAATATTCGATAACGGGATTCTTTTGATTCCGACTTCGGGCATGGGAGTTGTTTGTGCGGATACCGCGTATTCGTTTACGAAAAATCTGGTTTTTGCGGATGTCGCCGAAAATACCATCAATGAGACGTATCAATTACCCACGGGCAAAGTAAGTACGTATCATAACAAATGTAACGAGAAGATATATCGTTTTCGGAACAATGCCGGAAATCAAATTGCCGTTGAATGTCGCGCCTACGATGACGGAGTCGCATTTCGATATATTGTCGAAAAAGAAGGCGATATAGAAATCGTGTCGGAAGCTACCCGTTTTAACATTCCCGAAAACGCGCTCACCTGGATTATGAATTATCGGGGCGATTACGAAATGTATTATCTTAAACGCAATATCGCGGATATCACCGACGAAACATTATCCTATCCCGCTTTGGTTCGATCAAACGATCGATGGATGCTGTTGACGGAAGCAAGCCTGTTTGATCATCCCGGTACGCAACTTCATAAAGCAAAGGAAGGAGGCCTGAAAGTCGGTTTCCCGGAAAAATCGTTTACCGTTTCCCGCCGATACGAATCCCCTTGGAGAACATTTATTATGTGCGGTGACCGACTCGGACCGATTGTGGAGTCGATAATGGTCGAAAATCTGAATCCGCCTTCGGTGATTGACAATTCGTCGCAATTTGAGCCCGGAGTGGCTGTTTTTCCGTGGTGGGGAAATTATATGGCCAACAGTTACATCGATACGCTTAAAATGTATGTCGACATGGCTGCCGAAATGAATTGGAATTGGATCGAGTTCGACGTTTCACTGGTCGGATCGCCCTTCAGAACAACGAAACTGTGGGAGACAACCCCATGGTTGAAAGAATTTACGGACTATGCCACGGCTAAGGGTATTTTGGTGTACGGATGGGACGAAATAGAGATACTGAAAACGAAAGAAGGACGCGATCATGTTTACGGCCGATACCGAGATTTGGGAATCAAGGGTATTAAAATCGATTATTTGAACAGCGACAGATTGTCGGTTATGCAATTTCGGGAAGATGCTTTGAGAGACGCCGCCGAATACGGTTTGGCGGTCAGTTTTCACGGCGAAAGTTTACCTCACGGACAACGGCGAAAATATCCGAATCTGATGACTTGCGAAGCGGTAAGAGGGGCGGAATATTACACGGTCAGTGGAGAAAAACCTCCCACTCCGGAACATAATTGCACGTTGCCGTTTACGAGAAACGTGGTGGGGCCGATGGATTACACGCCGACCACGTTTACCGTCCGAAAGGAAAATCCGAGGATAACCACCTATGCGCACGAATTGGCGTTACCGTTTATTTTCGAATCGGGTTGGACGGTAATGGCCGACCGACCGAAAGAATATTTGCAATCGCCGGCGAAAGAGTTGTTGAAGAAAATTAAAGCAACATGGGATGAAACGATTTTTATCGACGGTTATCCCGGCGAATTTGCTTGTATGGCACGCCGAAACGGTTCGGAATGGTTTTTGACCGCAATTAATGCGGGAAAAGAACGGACCGTCAAAGTGAAAACGGATTTTTTGAAAGAAGGAACGTATACATTCAAAATATACGAAGATCAACCCGAATCGCCGATGCAAAATATCAATATCAGGGAAATTACCGCTTCGGCGGGTGATGAACTCGAGTTCAAGTTGATCCCGAATGGCGGTTTTTGTGCAATGATTCAAAAACCTTAAATGAAGTTTTGCACAATAAAAATATTAGTTTTCAAAAATTCGGATGAATATAAATTGAAACCTATCAGGTTTTTAAAACCTGATAGGTTTGCTGTAAAAAACAAAACAAATGAAACATCGAGATCGGGTACTGGCGGCGCTTAATCACGAAGAAACCGACAGACCTCCGTTTCAGGCAACGTTCACGCCTGAGTTTGCCGCCGGGCTTCGTCAAAGGTTGGGATTACCTCCGCAACGTTACGAACCGCATAACAGGGAATGGTACGGGTACGATTTGGAGATCCTTACCGAACAGGATGCCTTACAAGCCGGAGTGGGATGGTTTACGAATTATTATTTGAATGATGTTCCGTACACGGACGATTGGGGCGTGCGTTGGAAAATCGATCCGTACGAAACCCCTTTCGGCGAAGGCAGATATACCAATTTGGCCGGAGCGCCTTTATCGGGCGACACTCCCGATTTGGACCGATACAAAGCTCCCGACCCGAACGCTCCCGGATTGTACGATCACGTGGAACGACTCGTTCGTCAATACAAAGACGAATATTACGTTATCGGTCGCATTCATTGTACCGTTTTCGAATCGGCATGGGCATTGCGCGGTTTCGAAAATCTGTTGACGGATTTTTACATCGATCCCGACATGGCCGATCAAATATTGGAAGTCACGTTCTCGTATCACCTCGAAGCGGCAAAGAATATGGCACGGAGAGGTGTCGATATGATTTGGCTGGGCGATGACATGGGATCTCAAAATGCGCTGTTGATGGATCCCGAAATTTGGAATCGATACCTTAAGCCGCGTTATGCCTGTATTTGCAATGAAGTTCGAAATATCGATAAAAACATAAAATTCGCCATGCATTCCGACGGATGCGTTTACGATATCATTCCCGGATTGATTGAAGCGGGAATTGACGTATTGAATCCGATTCAGACGGAATGCATGGATCCTGCCGTGTTGAAGAAAAAATACGGCAATAACATTTGTTTTTTCGGCGGTGTTGCCGTTCAGTCCACATTGCCGACAGGTACCTTGAGCGATATTCGGAAAGAATACGACCTGTTGAAAAACACGTTGGGTAAAGGAGGGGGTTGGCTTTGCGCTCCCACGCATCACGTGCAATTGGATACTCCGCCGGAAAATTTTGCGGAATTGGTAAAATGCGTGACGGGAAAATCGATTTAAATTCCGGTATCATCTTTGACGGAATATAACGGTAAAGAATTATTTCGTTAAATGATGTGTCGCGTAAGATTTCGTAACCGATTGCATTATTCCGTAAATAATTCAATTTGCAGTAATTGCATAAAATTCGTACTTTTGTACAATCATAATATTGTTGATGGGACGTATCATAGCTGTGGATTACGGACGTAAACGAACAGGCTTGGCCGTCACCGATCCGTTGCAAATGATTGCCGGCGGTTTGGAAACGGTGGCCGCCGATCAAACGGTTGCTTGGTTGGAACGTTACACGACAAAAGAGAATGTGGAGTGTATCGTTGTGGGATGTCCCACGATGCTTGACGGTTCCGAATCCGATACGATGATCAAATACGTTTTGCCTTTTGTCAATCGGTTGAAAAAGGTTTTTCCGAATATCCGAATCGACATGTTCGACGAGCGGTACACCTCCAAATTGGCCGTTCGTGCGATGCCGGAAGGCGGCATGAAGAAAAAGGATCGACGCAACAAAGCCAATATCGACAAAATTAGTGCGACGATTCTTTTGCAATATTATTTGGAACATATCAAACGCATGGCCGAAATCGGCAAGGACGCGGGGATATGAACATTAAATCTTAAATTTCGAATCATGATTTTACCTATTTATGTATACGGTTGGCCCCTGTTGCGGAAAAAAAGCGAAAATATAACACCCGATTATCCCGATTTGCAACAATTGATCGGCGATATGTTCGAAACGATGTACAATGCCGACGGATGCGGATTGGCAGCGCCTCAGATCGGAAAAAATATACGTCTTCTCGTAATTGACGGATCGCCCATGGCCGACGAAGAAAACCCCGACGACATGCTGAACGCTTTCAAGAAGGTATTTATTAATCCCGTGATTACCGAACGCGGAGGAGAGGAATGGATTGACAGCGAAGGATGTTTGAGTCTTCCCAAAATTCGCGAATCGGTAAAGCGTCCGTTTTGGGTAAAAATCGACTATTTGGACGAAAATTTTCAACCGCATTCCGAAGAATACGACGGAACAGCCGCCCGCATCATTCAACACGAATACGATCATATCGAAGGCTCATTGTTTATCGATAAAATTTCGCCGTTGCGTCGGAAATTACTTACGGCCAAACTCACCGCCATTGCAAAAGGAAAGGTTGAGTGTTCGTACCGTATAAAATTGCCCAAATAATTCGGATTAAATTCGTCTCGGGTTGTTTTTTCGACAACGAGCGTTTACATCCCGATTGAAATAAATCACGCTTAAAACAACAATTATGGAACAAATGTATTGTCAAAGTTGCGGAATGCCGATGACGGCAACCGAACAGTTCGGAACCGAAAAAGGCGGTATCGTTAACAAGGATTATTGCGTTTATTGTTTTAAGGACGGTGCATTTACGCAAAATATGACCATGGACGAGATGATTGAACATTGCGCCGGGTTTGTGGAGGAATACAATAAGGATTCCAATCAGAAATTGACCAAAGAACAAGCTGTTGCGCAAATGAAGATGTATTTTCCGAAGCTCAAACGTTGGGCCGCGCAAAATTGACAACAACCGGCAAATAATTCTGGCCGACAAAACCGCGTTGGCGACTTGTGAGGTCGACATTTAACCGGATTGACTGTGTTTGACGATTCGGCATAAATAGGCATATACATAACGTAAAACAAAGTAAATGAAAAAGATAATCTTATTGTTGGCATGTCCGATCGTCATGGTATCAAATCTCGCGGCACAAACTTCCAAAGCTTCTTGGATATGGTATCCGGGTGATTTTGAACTTTGGTTGAGCAGTAAAGTACAAATGAAAAGAACCGAACGGAACGTGGTTTATCCTCCGTTTTGGCGAATGGACAGGCATACGCAACTGATAACTTTTCATAAAAATGTCGAGACGGAACGAGATGAAACCGTCGAAATACGAGTGGAAGGAGAATATTATTTGATGATCGACGGAAATATTATTTACGACAACAAGTCGAAATTTACGTTGCCGAAAGGGAAACATCGATTGCTTTTCCGGGTATACAATCCCGAAACGCCACCGTCCGTTTGGGTAAAAGGCGAAACGTTCGGATCCGATAAAACATGGACCGTTTCTCTTCAAAATAACGGTGCATCCATGAATGCGGATTCGTGGATATTTGACAATCCCGACAACGGACCTTCGGCATATACGTTGGCAACCGTACCGCAAGCGTCGAGCAATATTGTTAGAGAAGAACGATCGGTTCTGGTCGATTTCGGAAAGGAAACGTTCGGATACATCAAACTTCATCAATTAAAAGGAAAAGGAACGATCACGGCCCGATACGGTGAATCGAAAGCGGAAGCTGAAGCAGGCACGGAAGCTGAAACGTGGGATATTTTCGAAATAAATCAACCTGTTGCAGCCGATTTTACGTCCGACCGGTCCAAAGCATTTCGATGTGTCAAATTTACATGGGACGGAAACATCAATTTCGAGAACGTTTCCATGCTTTACGAATATAATCCTCTCGAATACAAAGGTTCGTTCCGTTGCTCGGACGACGAGATCAACAAAATTTGGGACGTGGCGGCCTATACGCTGCATTTGTCGTCTCGCGAATTTTTCCTTGATGGCATCAAACGAGACCGTTGGTTGTGGAGCGGCGATGCATACCAAAGCTATTTGATGAATTATTACCTGTTTTTCGATAATCCGTTGGTGAAAAGAACCACATGGGCTTTGCGTGGAAGCGATCCCGTAAATGATCATATCAATACCATTTTGGATTATTCGTTCTATTGGTTCATGGGCATTTACGATTATTATTGGTACACCGGCGACAAAGAGTTTGTGCAACAAATATATCCGAGAATGCTGACGTTGATGGATTTTTGCCTTGGAAGGAGAAATGCCGAAGGAATGGTGGAAGGACTTCCGGGCGATTGGGTCTTTATTGATTGGGCGCCCATGGATAAAACCGGTGAAGTTTGCGTCGAACAACTGCTTTTGTGCAGAAGTCTCGAAACGATGGCTTTATGTGCGGGGATCATGAATGATAATTCCGCTGCCCGAAAATACCAAAGTATGGCGGACGAATTACGGGAAAAAATCATGAAAACATTTTGGGATCCGTCGCAAAAAGCATTGGTTCATAGTCGCAAAAACGGAAAACTCAATACCGTGGTTACCAAATATGCCAATATGTTTGCGGAAGTATTCGGATACTTGACCGCCGAACAAAAAGAGGATGTTAAAACCCATGTTCTGTTAAACGATAAGGTACAGAAAATAACCACTCCCTACATGCGTTTTTACGAATTGGAAGCCTTGTGCCGTATTCAACAACAACGACGGGTATTGGAGGAAATCAAAGATTATTGGGGTGGTATGCTGCGACTGGGCGCCACATCTTTTTGGGAAGCCTATGATCCGACGGAATCAGGTGATCAACATTATGCCATGTACGGACGACCGTTTGGTAAAAGTCTCTGCCATGCATGGGGAGCAAGTCCTCTGTATTTGCTCGGCAAATATTATCTCGGCGTAAGTCCTTCGGGTCCGGCGTATCAAACCTATACGGTGGAACCCGAATTGGGTGGACTGAAATGGATGAAAGGCGAAGTACCCACGCCCGACGGAAATATCGTTGTATCCGTTACCGAAAAGCAGATATCCGTGGAAACCCGAAGCGGAAAAGGAATTTTGCGTTTCAAAAGTTCCGGAAAACCTTCGTGTAAAACGGCTATCGTTAAAAATATCGGTCCCGGCCGTTATGAAATGGAATTGGCGCCGAACGGTAAATATGACGTAAAATATACGGCAGTTTTGAATCGGTGATTTTGGTGAGTTTATATTTTGCGAAAAACACATGACTACCAAGGTATCATTTCATTGCCGCGGAAAAATAAAATCAAAGGCCGCTCCGGAAAGGAGCAGCCTCTGACAGGTTACAATTAAAAAAAGACAGACAGGACTTATGTAAACAATTACTGTTTCACCAACCGCGGCGGAAAATATTGTCCCGAAATAATATCGGCTGACGGCCCGTAATAGCGGAAAGTCAGATTGTATTTTTGCCCTTCGATGGTAGGAAGTCGATTGGACTGCGGATATTTTGCCGACGGTTTGGGGCTGAATACCAATGTCAGTGAACCGTCTGCATTATACTTCAATCCCGATTGATTATTCAGCAAGTAGCGTTTTAACGGATTAGGTAACACTTGGAATTTCACTCCGTCGACGGCTATTATCGACCAGAAATATTTCACTTTGCTTGATGGTAATGCTTCTTTAGGAAAAGTAAGCGTATAGGTTTCGCTACCGTCGATGCCTGCCTTCGTAAAATATGTTACCTCGCCCATATTATTGGCCCAAATGCCGCCGTAATCAACGGTGGTACGTACCACATAATCATTTCCGTAGTTACCTATGGATTTCGGTCGAGTCCATCCGTTTTTCGATACACCCAAATTGTGAATCGTTTCGAAGAGGATAGGAATGCCCTTGGTTTTAATGACACTGTCGACCCTTAATTTTCCTTTGTCTCCCGAGTTAACTAAAGATTCTACTGCTCTTGTTTTAATCTGCAATAAGTCCATTCCCGCATTAATATCGTGCTCGCTCTCCATTTTGGCAGTGGCGTTTTTAAATATCTCCGCGTCAGGTAAATTTGTTCCTTCAAATAAAGGAACGGATATCGGTGTTTCTATTTTCGGCTCTCCCTGCGGTGTAAGCTTGAACAGATGTTGCAGGCGGGTTGCTTCTCTTACGTCGTTGCCCAATTCCACACGTGCAAGCACACGCGAAGTTTTGGTTGGCAGGTCAACCCGCAGACATCCTTCGGGAATGTTGGGATTGCTGCTTTTAAGACACAAAGCAAACCTTCCGAACGGATGTTCGGGAAATGTTCGTTCATTGATATTGAGCAATGTTTCGCCCCAGCCGTTCAGCATCTGCCATGTATAATACCGTCCTTTTATTTCGGGTATTTCCAGTACAACACATGTATTTTCGTCCACCGCTACCCATGTTTCACTGTAGGCCACGTCCAAATTCGGATTAGGCCAAGCAACACCACCCGGCTCGCGATGTATGATTTGGTTCCATTGAAAACCTTCTTTTTCAAAATCCAATCGTTCCTGTTTTAAAACCAATTCCCTTCCGAGCAGGTAAATATAAGCATCGGCGATGTCTTGGTCAGATATGGTTACGGCATTTGAAGCCTGTTTCCTATTTTGATTTCCGCCGCAAGCTGCCAACAGCAACAGTGGAACGATTGCTAAAATTAATTTTTTCATCGTTTTTAATTTATTTGACTTCCTCAATATCGGGAAGTTTCCAGGTTTTATCAATGATGGCGGGTTCGGGTCCGTAAAAACGGAATAAGGTTGTCCAGCCTTTTCCCGGGGCTGTGTATACCCAATTTGATTCTTTGCCTTTGGGAGCTTTTGGACCGAAATAAATATCCACCGAACCGTCGGTATTCTTTTGCAGGTTTTGATATGAGTTGACCTCAACCTTCGGCGATTCACGGATCATGTTCGATTCTTCGAGGTCGTAAACCGTAGCTGCCCAGAATTGTTTGGCAGGAACATTTGCAGGAACATGAAGTTTGTAGTTCTTTTCGCCTGTCAAAAGGGTTCCGTTTTTATCCTTTTGTCCGAAAAGGTAAAACGAAGCTCCACCCGGTTTCACGGGAGGTGCACAGCCGAGGAAAAAGAAACCCGCACGGTCGTCCAAAGCATAAAAGTCATTGGTACGAAATAAGAATCCGGTAGGATGCGCCGTTCCGGGAGCCGGAATAGTCCACTGTTCCCCTTCATAAAAGGGTTTGAATGATCTGTTTGTCTGTATAAACCCGGCCTGTGCTTCCTTGATTGCTTTGTTTAAAACCTCTTTTGTCGCTGCATCGGGATTGAATGGTTTTCCTTTTTCAATACCTATTGATTTCAGTATCGTTGTCATAACTAAATCCTGCTGCTGTACAGGCTCATCGTTTACAACTCGGGCGAGGCTTTCGTAAAAGGTAATGTCGAAACGGGCAACGGCATCGAATAGTTTTCCCGCCATATCAATATATTGTTGTTGCGGCGGATTGCTTGCCTGCGACAACGGGTACATGCGTATTTTCTTCACAAGGTCGATGGCCTTCGCCACATCTTCAGGCGAAGTTGTTGCGGGAATGGCCCTCAAGATTGAGTATCCGTTGTAAGTTTTGAAATGCACGGGAATGTATCCTTTTGGAACGTTTCCGGCAAAATCGGGAGGCAGGAGCAGGTATTTACCGCCTTTACCCGCATCTGCCCCATTGGGGCCTACGTCGGCCATGGGAACCTGCCATGCATCGTTCATGGAACCAAACAGTCCTGCTTCGTCTGCAGGAGGTATTTCGTATACTATGGGACCTTCTTGAGTGTTGACGGCAACATAAACGTACCAAGATGATGCATTGGGCGTAGTTACCTGAAATTTCCAATCGGCTTGTTTCGACCAATAAACAACATCATTATATTTCGCTCCCGCATCCCGCAGAAAAGCCTGCCTCATGGCGTCGAATGCTACGGCAGGCATTCCCCAAACGGCCGATTCGACCGCGCGCCTGTATATGGTGTTGCTAACCAAATTGTCGGGTAAGGCAACCGTATCGGTAGTACCCGAAGGTGCTGTCTTTGTGCGGCTATTGCTGCATGCGACCAATAGCAACAGCGGGATGATTATTACAATTAATTTCTTCATTTTTACTTATTTAAAAATAACCAATAGGTACGACTTGTTCAATCTTCGTATACAACATTTTAATTTTAAAATAGTTTGCAAACCGATTGGTGATCTACATCCCGATACAAAATTATATATAGGTAAAATCATGAAGGTCGAATTTCCCTTGTTATTGTTGACATTCGGGGAATGTATGATTTTCTAAATTTATGAGATGTTGCAGAAATAGGCAATTTGTGACAAACAAGATATTCATTATATCACAAACTGCAACCGACATAGCTGAATGTGAAAATATTGACAAAGTCGATATACAACAATCCATTACATTTGTGTGTTAAAATCAATTATAATATTTGTATTCTACCGACCATGGAAAATCGTATAAATGAAAGCTTTGTCGCAATATTGAGAA
>JAVBNP010000016.1:0-4272 GCA_031551455.1 Bacteroidales bacterium
CTTCCAGTCGTTGCATCACTTCCTTGCGGGCGGCAATTTCTTCTTGCAACAAATCATTTTTTTGATGCAACTCTTCGTTGATAACGGCAAACTCTTCGTTGGTGGCGTACAATTCTTCGTTGGTAGCATACAACTCTTCGTTGGTGGCTTCGATCTCTTCCGTTCGTTCTTTCACGATGCTTTCGAGATCTCTCAAGTATTCTTCGAGCTGCAACTCCGTATTTTTCCGGGCGGTAATATCCAAAATAAATCCGTCCCATACCACAACATGTCCTTCCATGTGAGGATGCGATGATACTTGAACCCATTTTATCGTTTTCCCGTCGAACCAAAAACGCACTTCGACGTTCAAATTGGTCATGGTTTCGGCGCTTTTTTTAATGGCGTCGAGATATTTGGGTAAGTCTTCGGGATAAACTTTGCTCAAGGCGACGTTGATGTCGTTAACGACGGATTCAACGCTTATTCCGCCCGACAGTTTTTCCCATGGTTGACTCATATAAGTAATTCGCAGATCATTCGCGTGCATATCCAAGGAGGCGCGATAGAGACATCCGTCGGGATAGTTGTCGCCCAATGCTTTCAGGCGTTCTTTTTCGGCAAATAACTCTTGCTCGGCCAATTTTCGGTCGGTAACATCCAACATGAATCCGTCGCATACGATACCGATTTCTTCCATCCGCGGTTGCGAAGAAATTTGTATCCATTTTACGGTGTCGTTGCAACGATAGCGTATTTCAACATTGAAACGGCTCAAGTTTGCCACGCTTTCTTTTACCGCCCGCATGTATATCGGCAAATCTTCGGGAATGATTTGTCGGAATGCAACGTTGACATCCGCCATGGCTTTTTCTTTCGGCATTCCGGACAAAGCTTCCCATGTTTCGCTCAAATATGCAATGGTCATTTTTCCGGTGCGAATATCAAAAATGAAACGGAACAAACAGCCGTTGGGAAAATTATCGCCCAAAGACTGCAAGCGTTCTTTTTCGACAATCAATTCCCGTTCGGCATTTTTCAAATCCGTCGTATCGAACATGATTCCGACGATTCCCCGTGGTTTTCCGATTTCGTCATAAAAAACGTTTCTGTAAACAACGCCGTCGTACTTGCCGGAAATCGTTTCCGCATTTGTTTCCGGCCGGGTTGTTTCGTCGCCCGACGACAACAATTCTTTTTCCAAACGTTTTATTTTGGATGCGGCTTCCGGAAAAAGCGCGGATGTATTGCTTTCGGAAGCCGCTTCTCTCGTAAAATCGAACGTTTTCAGAAATGCATCGTTGAATTTGATATAATTGCCGTTCGTATCTTTGACAAAAACCGGAGCGGGAATGGTGTCCATGATCCCTTCCAGTAAAGCATTATTTTCGGTTAATCTCCGTTCGTTTTCGATGTCCTCGGTTACGTCGCGGCTGATCGCCCCGATCATGATGGCGTCGGGTACGCAAACCGGGAAATAAAGCGTACGAATAATCCGATCTTTTTTCGTTTTACGATTGACGATATGGCGAGTAACTACCGTTTGTTCTTGACGGAAGATGATAATATCCAGTTGCGCATGCATCTGCATTATTTCCGTTTCGCTGTATTTGTCACGCGGAAGCATCATCATGACCACATCCCAGATATTTTTTCCGACAGCCTGTCTTCGCGAAATTCCCGACAAAAGTTCGTATCCGCGGCTCCATTCCGTTACGGTTCCGCTCGAGTCGGTAAGGAAAATACCGTCAACCGAATTGTCGAAAATGCTGCGGAAAGTGGTTTCGCTTTCGGTCAATTTGGCCTCGTTTTCTTTACCTTTAATCAATTCGTGCGCCAACTTTACGTTTTTGTAACCGATATTGGAAAGCTCGTTGGCCATCACTTTCAGTAATTCACAAATATCCCCGAAATGATTTCTTGCATTATCCTGCAATTTCGCATACGTTTCGGTATATTTTTGATCATTATCGCATGCCGCTTTTACGAAAGGTGCTATTGTTCCGCCGAAGCCGCACATGCCTATTTTCCAGTCGGCCACATGTTTTTCGCCGATGTATATGGGTTCCTTGGCGTCGATCAGTTTACACGGTCGGGTTGACGTGTCGATGTTTCGAATAATCCTGCCTGCTTGATAACATTCTTCGCCGGAATAAAATACGGAAGTACAAACATCGTTGAAATTGCTCGGCTTGGTGATCGGTACGTTGTCTAAGTCGGTAATTACCGAAGACACACCGTTGGCAACGGAAAATTTATCCTGCAGGGATTGCAATTGCTCCACGGGAATAATGTCGGTCAACTTAGTGTCGCTTACGGCAATATCTTCGGAAAGCAGCAATTCGAGTTTGTTTTTCAACATTTGTTCGCTTTCCTTTACGGTCTGCAACATCGTGTAAATCGAGGTCAAATCCTTAACCACCATTACGTACCCTGCCACTTTTCCTTTTTGAACGACAATGGGAGATACGTTGCAGGATACGCGGTATTGCACATCGTACGGACACTGCATGAATACCTCGTCGAGCTGCACCATTTTTCGTGTTTCCGTCTCCATCTTCAACGGATCTATCGAAATCGAAAAGTCGGAAGTAAAACTGAATTTAACGACTTCGTACAGCGGTTTATTTTTGGCTTTCAGGCTGATAATGCCGATCATTTTTTCGGCGGCGGCATTCAATCGATCGATATAACCGTCGGCATCGAGAAGAATTACGGATTCTCCGATGCTTTTCAACGTCATGAAAAGATTTTCGTTGGTATCTGTCAGTTCTTCTTCATATTTTTTTCGTATGTTGATATTGTTGATCTTGATTACGTGTCGGTCAACCTTTCCGTCCGTTCCCGTCACGGGAACGGCTATACCTTTCATCCATACGACTTTTCCGGCTTTATCGTACATTCTGAAATCGAACCCCGATAATTTACCGTCGGCGGTTTGTTTGTCGATGTATTCCCGTAATTTTTTCAGATCATTCGGATGAACAATATCCCAAAACGACAATTGTCCCGAAATAAATTCGTCCGGCGAATAACCGTAACCGGAAATACCTTCGGAAATATCTTCGACGGTTCCTTTTCCGTCGCAGAGAATCACTGCCGCAACTTCTTTGTTGTGCTTCATGATCTCTTTGAGGTGGGGGGACTGCCATAAGTCTGTCTCCGGTCGGGATAGTTGTTCTTTTAGGGCTTTATTTTCTTCTTCCAATCGTTTGATCGGGTCGTGTGTTTGATTCATATGATACTATTGAATCTGTTTTCCGGTGCTTTTCTTTTCCAAGAATTTACGGGATAAAAATAGACAGAAATTTGCAAATTTAAAAATAATACAAGCATCATCATTGTATGCGCTTGTGATCAAACAATATAAGATTAAGAATGTAGTTTTGTGCAGGTTAATTTTTTATCGATAAGGCTGTAACTTTTTTTACGGTTTCCCGTATATTTATTAATAAACTTAACATTGAAACATCATGGAACCGAACGGTGCCGATATTACGGACTTTCTGAAAACCATCCCGATTATTTGTCTTGCCGCATTGGCTTTTGTCGGTATACTGAAACTCGTATTCAAAAAATCGATTGTCTTTACGATAACGGCAATTGTTACCGGACCGATACTCATTGCCGCCGTTGCGGGAATGTTCATGGGACAATTCGGCATCGAACAATTGGTTTGGATATTTCCCGTTGTGGTGGTTGTTTTCGTCGGAATATTTTATTGGCTGGCAAGCGTCATCAAAAAGCCGTTGAATAAAATTACCGGTAACATGAAAATTTTGGCCCAAGGCGACACGAATGTGAAAATCGGGGATCGTGACACCAAAGGTCGTAACGAATTTGCCGAGGAATTTCGATCGATGAAAGTGCTTGTGGACGGACTTCAACGAATGGCCGATTTTGCATCTGAAATCGGACGGGGAAAATTGGGCAATCAATATGAATTACTGAGCGATAAAGATATATTGGGGCAATCGTTGATTGAGATGCAGCGTAATTTGCGCGTGGCAACGGAAGAGCAGGAAAACCACAAGCAACAGGAGAAGGATCGTGCCTGGGTATCGCAGGGATTGGCAAATTTTGGCGATATACTCCGCAAAAACGACGATAACATCGAAAACTTAAGTTTTGAAATTGTCAGTAATTTGGTAAAATATCTGGACGCCAATCAAGGCGGTATTTTTATTCTCAACGATTCGGACGACGATCGGGAAATACTCGAACTGAAAGCCTGTTATGCGTTTAACCGCAGGAAATTTAGCGAAAAGGAAATCGAACCGGGCGAAGGATTGG
>JAVBNP010000236.1:0-4839 GCA_031551455.1 Bacteroidales bacterium
TCCGGGAATGGGCAATAAAGCATGCATGATGCGCGGCCCCAAATCGCGCGCGGGATTGATGGCATAGCCGGTAGGGCCTCCCAACGAAAGCCCGATGGCCAACACCAAAAATGCCACAGGAATGGCATCCAAAGCGCCTAAGCCCACGTCGGGTGCGGCAATGAACAACACGCCGAAAACCAAAACAAACGTACCCACTATTTCGGTCAGCAAATTATTGACATAGCTGCGGATAGCCGGCGCGGTGCAAAAAATACCGAGTTTTGTACCGGTATCTTCGGTCGTTTCGAAATGCTTGCGATACGATACCCACATCAGAAACGAACCGGTCATCGCACCCGCTATTTGCGCCAAAATGTAGGTTGCGACACCGCTCCAGGCAAACTTGCCGGTAAGCGCCAGAGCCAATGTCACGGCGGGATTAAGGTGCGCTCCGCTCGACGAAGCCGTCACAAAAACACCCACAAAGACAGCCATGGCCCACCCGAAAGCGATCACGATCCAACCTCCGTTAAAGCCTTTGGATTTATTCAACACACAATTGGCTACCACGCCGTTACCCAATAAAATAAGTAATGCGGTACCGATAAATTCTGCTATGACGGGATTCATAAATTATTTTTGATTTTTGATTGATGATTTTTGATTAATTAGAACACGGATCAGACGGATTTACACGGATTTTTTTCTCACAATCTTACATGTCTTACGATCTCTTTTGATGTGCCCGCCGCTGTCGGGGTCTATCGACCGCCGGCAGGGCCTGCGTTTTCTTTAAACTTTAAACCTGAAACTTTAAACTATTTTCCGCTCCATGCTCGAACGGCTTGTATTGCCCGATGCCATTCCTTGATGATATTTTCGGCGTTTTGCGGCGGCATTTCGGGCCGGAAAATACGATCGACCTGCCACTGTTGCTCGATGTCGGAAATACCGTTCCAATAACCGGTTGCCAATCCGGCGAGATAAGCGGCGCCCAATGCCGTTGTTTCGATTACTTTCGGCCGGGCAACGTTCACTCCGGCAATATCGGCTTGGAACTGCATCAGCATGTTGTTGACCACCGCTCCCCCGTCGACCCGCAATTCGGCAATGTCGATATTCGAATCGGCTTGCATGGCGCGCAGCACATCCAATGTTTGCAAGGCAATGCTGTCGACGGCTGCACGCGCGATATGCGCTGCACCCGTTCCGCGTGTCAAACCGAAAATAGAGCCGCGGGCATGTTGATCCCAATACGGCGCACCCACTCCGGCAAACGCGGGAACAAAATATACGCCGGCGCTGTCGGTAACTTTGGCGCACAGTTCTTCCACTTCGGACGACGAACGAATAATTCCCAATTCGTCGCGCAACCATTGCACCACCGCTCCGGCAATAAAAATGCTGCCTTCGAGCGCATACGTTGTTTGTCCGCCAATTTGCCAAGCAATGGTCGAAAGCAAATTATTGGCCGATGCGACGGGCTTTTCTCCCGTATTCATCACCATGAAACAACCCGTTCCGTATGTGTTTTTCACCATTCCCTCGCGGATACACATTTGCCCGAACAATGCCGCTTGTTGATCGCCTGCGATACCGCTCAACGGAATCCCCTGCAACTGTTGAATGCTTGTTTCGCCGTATACCTCGCTGCTTTGTCGCACTTGCGGAAGCATGCTTTCTGGAATGTCGAACAATGCCGTCAAATCCTTATCCCATTGAAGCGTCCGGATATTGAACAACATCGTACGCGAAGCATTCGACACATCGGTAATATGCAGCCGACCGCCTGTCAGGTTCCATATCAGCCAACTATCGACCGTGCCGAAAGCCAATTCGCCTTTGGCGACTTTTGCGCGCGCTCCTTCCGTATGGTCGAGTATCCATTTCACTTTCGTCGCCGAAAAATATGCATCGATGATCAAACCCGTTTTTCCCCGAATTTCGGACGCTTTACCCTCCTGTTTGAGACGATCGCAATAGTCGGCCGTACGCCGGTCTTGCCACACGATGGCATTGCTGATCGGCCGACCGGTATTCCTGTCCCAAACGACAGTTGTTTCGCGTTGGTTGGTAATACCGATTCCGGCTATTTGCGCGGCCGACAATTTGCTTTTCGTCATCACCTCGGTAATCACTCCCGCTTGCGACGACCATATTTCCATCGGATCGTGTTCCACCCAACCGGGTTGCGGATATATTTGCGTAAATTCTTTTTGAGCAACCGCTTTTACAGAGCCTTTTCCGTCGAATACGATCGCCCGCGAACTCGTTGTTCCTTGATCGAGCGCCAAAATAAATTTTTCCATGGTTTTGCTTTTGTTTTTCGAGCGATAAAAATAATCAAAAAAACAATATGTGCTATATTTCGAAAGAAAAAAGCAACAAAATGAAAGTTTTCGGCATAACCGAAAATACATTTTAAGTATTGTAAATAAAATAGATAGACAACAGTATCAGATGCCCGGCATTGTGTTGCCAATAAAAAATGTGTTGTCACTATATGACTCGCCCGATCTTTGCGTTGGGCGGGGGGCACTATCGTTTATTTCCCACACGCACTTTCTTAGAAAGTTATACCTCCGCTTGCACCAAACCGCCGGCTGTAATTATTCATTTCTTTCTAATTGTTATATTTACTTGTTTATTAACGATTAAATCTAACACTGTCATTATTCCATTTAAAGTTTGGCGTTTTTCTTCATCATTATATTTTGGTATTTGTACCTTAATCCCGGAATGATAATATAGTTTTCCACCATACTCAAAATGGTATGTAACGCCATGAGCACTTAGTCTAGGAACCAACTCTGTCAACCCGTAATCATGAAAGACATTATTGGCGTATTTGCTGTCAATCCAATAATTAATTGTTGTTTTATTAAATATGAAATAATATTTATCACATTTGATCTTTTTACTATTTTCAGACCCCCAATCTTTAAGTAAGTGGATTTTTTCAATATATTGATAATGTATAACTAACGTATCTGTTGAAATCAAAAGAGGGTCTATGTCTTGTTTCTTTGATATCCCAATAAATAGCAACGTATCTTGCTTAATATCAATCAATCGAACAGTTTGCCGTTTTCCTTCTTTGAGTTCGATGTCGTAAAAACAATTCCGAAATAAGAAAAAACCGGAGGAATTGTATTCAACCATATTCTCTTTCATTTCGAAATTTTTCCCTTTTTCCAAAATTAAGACTGACCATAAACTGTCGTTCCGAGCAAATAATTGAGAAACATTGATTATGTGTACAATGATAAATATTGCTATAATTTTACTCGTTTCCGGCATAATTCAATTCTCTAAAATATGAGGCAGCATCGGGAACAGTTGTTTTATCCTTTCCTTATCGGGCATGCTTCCGTACTCGCATATTTCGAAAGCTTCAAGATAACGGCAATTTTTCAATTGATCGGGCGTATACCATTTCCGGGCGGCTTCGGCGAATCGGTCGGCGCTGCTTCTTGCCAAATAGCGCTTGCTGACGAATTGATGCCGTTCGGTCGCATCGGCGGGCAATTGATCAGCCCAACCGCCGTTCCAGGGTAACCATTCGTACACTTGCGATTCGTGCGCGCAAATGGCATCGGCCTTCGTCTGCGCCACGGAAGTAATGTCGACGACAATATCGGGCGAAAAAGGATTCGGCTTTTGGAAACGATCGGGCATATACAGGAATACCGGAGCTTTCAACAGCGGTTCGCCGCCGGGATACATCAAAGGAACGGAAATCATGTAAGCGGCGTCCTGCACGATGGCCGATGTGTAGCGATGATCGGGATGGTAATCGTTGGGACGGTGCGTAATCACAATATCGGCTTTCCAATCGCAAATCAACTTAATGACGGCTTTCCGGTTTTCCAATGTAGGCATCAATTCACCGTCGGGATTATCCAAATTATCGTATACAATTCCCAAAATACGAGCAGCTTGCTGCATTTCTTTTTTGCGACGCGCCGCAAGTTCATCGGGTTTCATCGTATGATGCCCTTTGTTGCCGTTGGTTAAGGATACGAATTTAACTTGGTGCCCCGCTCGGGAAAACAATGCCGCGATTCCTCCCGCGTTGATGTCGCAATCGTCGGGATGCGCACCGAAAACAATCACGCGAACGGGATCGGCTGCCGATGCGATTTGCATCGAAAAAAACAAAGCGACGCATGACACGCCGATTTTCGAAAAGATTTTCATATTGATAGGATGTTATTTGGTTTATTTTCAAAAATATGATGATGTGTCGGACAAATATAAAGTTCAACTTTAAATTTGTCCGCATGTAACCAACGGCTCGACCGCTTTATGATACAAAAAGCTTAAATAATCAATATCAACATATTGTAAATCAATAAAATTACTTTTCATATAAGTCTTTTTATTACGGTTATTTTCTCTTTGTATGCCTCAAAAGTAAGACTTTTTTGAACATGCAAATATCGGGTGAATCGTTTTTTTGTATGTTTGTGACATCATGAAGTCTTTACATCCCGATTTTACCTTATTATCTTCCGCTTTTCGCGGCGATTTGCATACCGACATCGTCAGCACAACCGCATACGCCACCGATGCTTCGGCATATCGCGAGATGCCTTTGGGCGTAACTTATCCGAAAAATGTCGACGACATTCGATTGTTGATCGATTTTGCCCGCAAACAAGGTTTCGGACTGATACCGCGCGCGGGCGGCACTTCGCTAGCAGGGCAAACGGTGGGCGCGGGATTGGTGGTCGACGTGTCCAAATATATGGATCGCATTTTGGAACTGAACCTCGACGAAGGTTGGGTTCGCGCGGAACCGGGCGTCATACTCGACGAACTGAATCGTTACTTGCAACCGCACGAGGTGTTTTT
>JAVBNP010000113.1:0-30065 GCA_031551455.1 Bacteroidales bacterium
GGCGCCGATTATTTGTTTCAAACCCGAAAATTGTTGCTCCAATCGCAGTTGAGCTACGATCATATTGATGAAACGGCCGCGAAAGAAGATATAAACGGAACCGTTTTTTATAAAATTGATGCAACCATCACGTATCTCGGAATTGAAATTCATCAAACATATTATTCGACGATTTTGAACGGATTCAGTTTTGCCTTGGTTGTTTCATACATCAACGAAGAACAACACGAAGTATTACTGGAATCTATTAAATCCATGAAATTTTCGAAGTAGCACATCCCTGTATGGTATAGTAAAACGGCCGAAAATGATTCGGCCGTTTTGTTTTTATCTAATTCGTTGTTCCATGTTATTCCGTACCGATAAATACGGCTTTTAACAAAAAACGATTTATTGTTTTATCAACTTTATTAATTTCGCCGAAATATTTTCCGACGCCGGGTTTAATATTTTTGAGAAATCCGATTGGTCGGAATGATTCACATTAATATATCCATATCATGTTATATACGGAAGAAATCACCATCGAGTCGTTGGTGTTGCACAAAGTGGGAAATAAATCGCAGGAAGAAGACATACGTTTTTCTCCGGCGCCGATGCGGGTGGATGAAGCCGTGCAAAGTCTCTTATTACAATACTTCTTGTCACCGTTCAAATCGGAAGAATATTACAACTTGACGCACGAGTCGGATATTAACTTGAACGAAGTATATAATTATGTATCACAAATTTTCGACCGGCCCGAAACGTTTTACGAACAATCCGTAAACCTTGCCCGTCATTTATACGAAGAATCGACGCATCCGAAAATCAAAAGCGGCGAGTTGTATGTGGTACACCTGCACGATTGCATTGTCGACGGCGAGCAAACGGATGCCATCGGATTGTTCAAATCCGAGTCGAAAGAAACGTTCTTGAAAGTGTATCCGACATCGGCCGGGTTCGAAATCGAATACGAAGACGGTATCAACATTCATAAGTTGGATAAAGGATGTCTGATATTCAATTCCGAGCGCGAAAACGGTTATTTGGTGTCGGTGGTCGATAACTTGCGACAATCGGGCGAAGCAATGTATTGGCGGGATAATTTTCTGAACATTGCACAACGTCGCGATACGTTTCATCAAACGGAACAATGTTTGGATATGTGCAAACAGTTTGTTACCGAACGATTACCCGAAAACTTTAGCGTAACGAAAGTCGATCAAGCAGATATTCTCAACAAATCGGTTGCTTTTTTTAAGGAAAACAACGAGTTCTCGTTCGACGATTTTGCCGAACAAGTCATCAAGCAACCCGAAGTGATTGAATCGTTTAAAGAATTCAAGGAAGAATATCAAGACGAACGCGACGTGAAAATCGATGAGCAATTCGAAATTTCGGCTCCCGCGGTCAAAAAACAGGCGAAAATATTCAAAAGCGTCATCAAGCTGGACAAAAATTTCCATATTTACGTACACGGCAATCGCCAACTCATCGAAAAAGGGTACGATGAAGATAAGGATATGAATTTTTACCGCATCTTTTTCAAGGAAGAGCAATAGGCGCGTCTTGCGCAACTCGTCTCGCGCGCATTTGTAACGCATGCAAGACGAGTTATACTAAATGTACCAATCCGCCGACACCAAGTTATTTCACGAAAACGGAATTGGCACCGGCAGATTCCGTTCCGTCCGTCAGATTTTGTGCCTCACCGTTTTTCCATAATTTGGCAATCTTTTTATTCTCGGCAGATTCATATCCGGCTGCATAAACATCAGTGCCCGATACAAAAACAGAAATAGCAACCGATTCGTATGTTCCGTCCGTCAGATATTGCACTACGCCATTTTTCCACAATGCGGCAATATTTTTATCTCCGCTTTTTTCAGATCCGGCTACATAAACATCAGTGCCCGATATAAATACAGAGCGACCGGAAGCGTAATTGGTTCCGTCTGTCAGATGTTGCACTACGCCGTTTTTCCACAATGCGGCAACACTTTTATCTCCGTTGCTTTCAAATCCGGATACATAAACATCATCGCCCGATACAAATACAGAGTAAGCACGAGCATCTTGTTTTCCGTCCGTCAGATGTTGCACTACACCGTTTTTCCACAACTTGGCAACGCTTTTATTTCCGGCACTTTCGTATCCGGCTACATAAACATCATCCCCCGATACAAATACGGAAGAGGCAAGGGCATCTCGTTTTCCGTCCGTCAGATTTTGCGCCACGCCGTTTTTCCATAACTTGGCAATCTTTTTCGTTTTTTCGTCGCCGAATGAGATAAAAACATCACCTTCCGGTATAAAAGTATAACTTACGTTTTTATCACCTTCAAATCCGGCCATGTAAACATCATCCCCCGACACAAAAACGGATTTGGCAACGGTAAAACCTTTCGATTTATCCGTAATATTTTGAACCTCACCATTCTTCCACAACTTGGCAACCCAATTACCCTCGTTAAATCCGGCCACATAAACATCGTTGTCCGATACAAATACAGAGTAAGCATATAATGTGCTGTCGTTAAGATGCTGCGCCACGCCGTTTTTCCAAAGTTTAGCAATGAATTTATCGCCGTTACTTTCATATCCGGCCACATACACATCGGGTATACGAGCCGGGGCTTCTTTGTTGTCGCCGGATTGTTGGCCGGAGCGATTTCCGCCGCATGCAACCGCAACAATCGATAATATGGTTATTACAGCCAATTTCGTTCGATTTTTCATTTCTTTTAGATTTAATTTTTCGATGAATACATTTTTTGATTTCATTGTTTTATTTGATATGTCCCTTATCGCTGTTTATTAATTTCCTTGCTCATTTTTTCCTTCCCGGTCCGATGTTGCTAAACGGGTTTCTATCTTTTCGACGATATCATTGAGCGCAACATTGGTCGATGTTAAAATCATGCCGCTCCATGCTTGCGCTTGAGCCGGTAATTCAGGCCCGGGCATGACATCGTGTCCTACGCATTCTTTTCTCGCTACATCAAAATAGATGAGATACGAACCGTAAGTAGTCACCTTTTTTTCTTCGCCGATAGTGGGAGTTCTGCTGCCGGAGGGCACATACGTTTGTGTCGCGTACGGATAATCATATTTGATGATAACGGTTTTCAAATCGTTGATCGATTGCTCGTTAAAATCGTTTTCCGAATATTTGTAAAAGGATAAATGATCGGTTATATCGGCGGAGATGTCGCTGCCGGCGTAGATAATAAGATACGGACGTTCGATTCGGAAAGAACCGGAACCGACGGGCGATTTTTCGAGTTTCGATCGATAATCGTTCATTTGTTTGATATAGGATATCAGCGGGTTTTTCCGGATAATCTGTATATCCCGATTACTGTAACGCAAAGGTTCCACCACCTTTCCGGTTACGTCGATAACGCCGTGTTTGCCGGCTGACGTCACATACAGTAAGGAGCCGCTCCAACTGACACGATCGTATTTCAAGGGTGTAAACGTTTTTCCGGTTTTGTCGATGTAGCCGATTTTTTTATCCGTTGCTACCAATGCCCGTCCTTCACAAAAAATACCCGCATTGTCGTATTTCGGGAGAATCACCGTTTTTCCCTTTTTATCGATATAACCATATTTGCCGTTCAGTTTTACCGGGGCCAAATCCTCGGAAAAGTCACCGGTATCGTCGTATTTCGGAGAAATAACCGTTTTACCGGTTTTATCGATATAGCCGTATTTACCTTTGTTCTTATCTCTTATCCGCACCGGGGCCATGCCCTCGGAAAAATCTCCGGCACCATCATATATTAGCGGAATAACCTCGTTACCCGTGTTGTCGATATATCCGTATTTACCGTTCAAATACACCCTCGCCGCACCGTCGGAATAGTTTTCGACATTGTCATATTTCTTCGGGGAAATAATTTCCCGACCCGTTTTATCGATCAAGCCGCATTTCCCGGAGGCCGAGTATACTTTTGCCGTTCCTTTGGAAAATTCACCGATTTTGCCGTATTTCGGCGGAACAACTTCGTGTCCCGTTTTATCGATCAAGCCGTAACCCGCTCTTGAATATACTTTTGCCAGACCGTCGGAAAAACCCCAAGCAATAAGATATTCCACCGGAAGAACCACGGTTCCGGTTTTATCGATATAAGTATATTTACCGTTTAATATCACGCATGCCAAGCCTTCCGAAAAATCTTCGACTTGGGTAAAGATTGCCGGAATAACTTCATTTCCGTTTTTATCGATATAGCCGTATATATAATTTCGGTCGGCGGTGAGTTGTCTTACCCACGCCAGCCCTTCGGAGAAATTTCCGACAGCATCGTATCTTGCGGGGATGACCACCGTCCATGTCGTATCGCAAAAACCGTATTTGTCATCTATTTTTACGTAGGCCAAGCCTTCGTGAAATATGCCGGTTTCTTGCGTTTTCTGCGCATACATATTTGTGCATATCAACAAGCCGGCTAAAATAAGAGATGTTTTTTGCATTTTTACCGTTTTATTTGCCCTTTTTCTTGCATTGGAGCGTGATTTTTTGACTCGGATTCTCTGAGGTATGGAAGATTACCGCTTCGGGCATTGCATCCGTTTCGAAAGTAAAACAATAGGCCAGTGACAAAGCCATCTGCCCGCCGACGGCAGGTAGAATAATAGCAAAAGTTACAACGGTATATTCGGGCTTGGGATAGCTTTGCTGTCCGTTAACGACGATCTGCGGGCGCAAATTGACGGATTCTAATCTTGATATTGCCGTGTTCATGCAACTACCGCTCCGCTCGCACAGAAGATGAAGCGTTGTTTTGCCGTTTGCGTCTTTACCAAAGTATAAATCTTTTACGGTAAACAAGCAGTTGTTATTTCCGACCTTGGCGGGAAGTCCCGAAACGGCATTGTTCTTTTTGGTTACTTTTCCCGTCTCATCAATTACCTCCCAACTTCCGTTTAATTCGGCCCAAGCCGTTCCGTCGTCGGCAAAAGGCAGCATGGAGTCGAACAGTAATGGTATGATTTCTTTGCCGGTATTGTCGATCACACCGGTTTTCCCGTTCAATTTTACTTTTGACTTTCCGTCCGTAAACTCTTGGGCATCGTCATATTTTAATGGAATAACCTCCTTTCCGGTGTTGTCGATGAACCCGACTTTCTTTCCCGATTCCACCTTTGCCAAACCGTCCGCAAATGACGGCGCCTTTTTGTCCATGCTGATTTTATCGTATAAACGCGATACTTCTTTGCCGTTTTTATCGATGAACCCGTATTGATTGTTGATCTTTATCAAGGCTAAACCGTAATCGAAAAATACCGAAACGGAGTCGTATTTCACGGGCGTAATCTCTTTACCGTTTTTGTCGATAAGACCGCATTTGTCGTTTAACGTTACCTTTGCCGGTCCTTCGGCGGCTAACGTTACGATTTGGTCGTACAGGGGCGATATTTCTTTGCCCGATTTATCGACAAAAACGTATTTGTTGTTTCGGCTTGCTTGTGTAATTCCGTCGGTGGTAAACGTACTGATTCGATCGTATAATGGGGAAACTTGTTTACCCGTTTTATCGATAAAGCAGTGTTTGCCTCCCGACGACACAAGCGCTACGCCGTTGTTAAACTCCGACGCCTTATCATAAGTCAAGGGAATAATAATTTTACCGGAATTATCGATAAACCCCCATTTCCGTTGTAATTGCACGGCTGCCAAGCCTTCGGAAAAATTTTCGGCTTTTTCGTACTTAAACGATATCGCATTTTTTCCGGCTTGATTTACATACCCCCACTTTCCCTTTTTCTCTTGAGGGATAAGCTCCGGAACGCCCTGCGCCGCCATCCGGAACGACATCAAAAGCAGCCCCGTAATCACGATTGCCAAATATTTTCTTCTCATGTTAAAATTTATAAATACTCCTTTCGGAGCGGTTGATATTCTCTACATTTAAGCTCGCTGATAAAACATTATTTTTTGACGACTTCTTTCGTTTTTCCGTCGAAAACGATCTTTTCGCCGAATTGAATCACAAGGCCGTTCATCTCCTTGGACCAAACAAAAAGAGTGTCGGGCAACTCTTTGGTGTCATAAAACTCTCTCATTCCCACGCCGCTTTCTATGGCATATCCTCTCGAAAGAATTTTTTTCTTTCCCGCTTTTATCTCGGTAAATAACGGAGAGATAAGTCGCGTATACAATCCCGACGATTCGATACGATACCCTATGGAACCATCCGTAATTATCCAATCCCGCTCGTTAATGTCTTCCGAAAGATAATCCACATAAGTATAACCGTTATCATCCTTGCCGATAGTTCCGATACGAATGGTATAGGTCTTGGTTTGACTTCCCAATATATCGATTTTATGGTTTAATGTTGCCGTGTAGACGGGAAAACGGGTCTTCTCGTAATCGGCGGCAATAAGGTTGCCTGCCTGCAAAACGACCGGAGTGAGGTTCGTGCCGGCCTTTCGATCGACAAGGAAAAACAACGGCGGCGTTTCCAATGCTTCCGATTCGCTTTTATCGATGCCTTTGAACCCGACGAGGAAAAATTTAGTCTTGATTTTTTCGTCAAGCCAAACAGACAAACCGTTGGTAACGGTTCGTGTCCCGTCGACCCGAGTAACGGTGGTGGTTTGGCTTCCGATCCTCACGGGCAGCGGTTCGCCCGGATTTTCCGCATCGGCAACATATATCCTGCCGGCCATAATGTTTAAATATTCTCCGTTGGTATTCAATGTCGGATTATCAAATTTTATCGATATGGTCGTCTGCCCCGGCTCGATGCCGAACCCGGCTTTGTTGCTCGAGGGGGTAAGAAGCATTTGGTATGTTTCATATCTTTTTAAGGTTTCGTTGGCAGTCGGGCCTTGATTGCACGAAACGATCATTAACATCAAAAGCATGACAACCGTAACATTTGTTATTCTCATGTTTCGTTTTTCTTTAGCGGTGATATAAAAAGTCTGTTGAAATAATATTCGGCAATCGGGAATAAAGATCGTATTTTTTAAAAATCAACCTTCATTACCCTAATTATCAAAGCACAAATGTAACTAAAAACGGGAAAAACCCGACAAGAAATAAAATTAATATTTCTCCCCGAAACATTGAAAAATTTTAAAAAAGAAACAAAACTCATCGTTTTTGCGAAAATTTTTCTTTTTTTTGTCGTGTAAAACAACTTTAACAATTAATCCCAAAAAGAATGAATGTTGACAAAATTTTAATCGAGTTGGAAAAACGGAATCCCGGCGAACGGGAATTTCTGCAGGCAGTCCGTGAAGTGTTGGAGTCAATCGAAGATATCTACAACGAAAACCCGCAATTTGAAGCGGCGGGCATTATCGAACGTTTGGTGGAACCCGATCGAACATTGACGTTCATGGTTCCTTGGATCGACGATCAAGGAAAAGTACATGTCAACCGAGGATTTCGGATACAATTCAATAATGCCATCGGTCCGTATAAAGGCGGTTTGCGGTTCCACCCGAGCGTCAATCTCAGTATCTTAAAATTTCTCGGATTCGAACAGATTTTCAAAAACAGTTTAACCTCCTTGCCCATGGGTGGCGCCAAAGGAGGATCGGATTTTGACCCCAAAGGCAAATCATCCGCGGAAATCATGCGTTTTTGCCAAAGTTTTATGTTGGAACTGTGGAAAATCGTCGGGCCCGAAATGGACGTTCCGGCCGGCGACATCGGTGTAGCGGGACGCGAAATCGGTTATTTGTACGGCATGTACAAAAAAATGACGGGACAGCATAACGGCGTGCTTACCGGCAAAGGCATCAACTGGGGCGGCAGTCTTATTCGCCCCGAAGCAACGGGTTACGGCGTGGTATATTTCGTAAACGAAATGTTGGCCACCGTCGGTGAATCCGTTCAAGGTAAAACCGTGGCCATCTCCGGGTTCGGTAATGTGGCATGGGGCGTGGCAAAAAAAGCTTCGGAATTGGGGGCCAAAGTGGTGACCATTTCCGGACCCGACGGTTACATCTACGACAAAAACGGAGTGTCCGGGGAAAAGATAGAATATATGCGCGAATTGAGGGCCAGCAACGACGATATCGTAAAACCTTATTCGTACGAATTTCCCGATGCGGAATACCGACCCGACCGTCGACCGTGGGAAGTGAAATGCGATATTGCCATTCCGTGTGCCACACAAAATGAACTGAATGTCGATGATGCGCAAACATTGATCAATAACGGTTGCATGTGCGTATGCGAAGCGGCCAATATGCCTTGTACACCCGAAGCGGTGGCATTAATCCAAAAAAACAAATTGTTGTTTGCTCCCGGAAAAGCAGCCAATGCGGGCGGAGTGGCCACATCGGGCTTGGAAATGAGCCAAAATGCCATGAAACTCAATTGGTCGCGCGAAGAAGTAGATATGCGTTTGCATGAAATCATGAAAAACATTCATGCTTCATGCCTCAAGTACGGTAAAGCCGACAGTAATTACATCGATTACGTTAAAGGCGCCAACATAGCGGGCTTTTTGAAAGTCGCAAGCGCCATGCTTGACCTGGGCGTGGTGTAAGCGACTGATTTTGTTTAATTAGTCGAACAAAAATTTATGCCGCAAGAGGTGTATTCCGTAAATATTTATATTATCTTTGTGTGTTCATTCGGATTAAACGATTGTTGCAATCATTTAATCCGAATGATTGAACGTTCATAACACACATAAATGGTACAGGGTTTATTCTCTCCCGAAGACGTATCGACAATGATACGCAACGGAAACAAACTGTTGTTGGCAGGTGATGTCAAACTCCTGTCACAATTGCCGAAAGGTGATTGGATCGGAGGATCCACTCCGTTTTTTATTCTTTATCCCGAACATCGGGTAACATCGTACGACAAAATTTTTGTGTGTCGATTACCCGATTTTGTCACCGGCGCAACGGTTCGGGAATATGACGAAACAAATATTCAAAACATATTCAACGACGGACCTCATAACGGCTTTACGGTATTAATCATGCCGTTTGGGTCGCCGGCTGCCGTGGAATATGCTCTGAATGCTACTTATTACGAAAATTTCGCCGCTCGTCCGGTTTGCGGGTGGCTTTCGGGGCAACCGTTGGAAATCATCATGACGGAGAAATCATATTCGGCATCGGGTATCGGGCCAAATGTGTCTTCCGATAAAGCCGTGGCCATGCATGTTTCGCTCCCCGAAACCAAGTATGCCGAAATACATATTTTCAATCCTTATAAACAAGGCAACGGCGATACCATTACGTTTGATGACGCCGGCATGACCCTGAAAGAAGCACGGATTAACGGCGTAAAACGAAATATTGCCGAATATTTGCGCGAAATAAAATACGACATGCAAATGCCGTTTGTCGCCAACTATTCGGGCGCGATGATCAACGTGGTTTGTTGCGGTATCGGAGAAGATGAAATTCAAATGTCGGCGCCGGTTTTCAAAGCGGTCGACTACCGTATTGCCATGATTGATGATAAGATTGTCGAACCGTCACTGGTCGACGATCGAATTTTTTCTTCGGTAACCTGCATCGGCAATTTTATTCAACCGGATATTTGCGCGCAATATCTGAAAAAAATGAACGGCCCGGTGGTATACGGCGAAATTGCTTACCAACAAGTAGGCCAAACAACCGTATATGTTACCATAGATGATGCACCGCTTAACACCGAAACGATATGACACAAATTGCCGAAACGATCGACAGGATCCCGGATGATGTGTTGATACATGTTATTCGGCATTCCAATGATTTTTCGTGGAATTTTTTGGCCATGAAAATCATTTTGACCCGTTTGAACCTTAAAATGGTGATGTTTCCGAACGATGACACCGTTTTGCTCGAATGTTGCGCCGAATTGCGAAATTTATTGAAAAAAAGCATCAATATACCCAATTCGCGAACCGATTTGAAACAGATACTTTCTTTAACCAATCACGCATGAAACAAGGGTTGTACACACCGGAAGAAGTTTCCGAAATGATTCGGAAAGGAAATAAGCTTTTGTTGGCGGGCGATAACGCGACGTTGTCAAAACTCCCGACGGGCGATTGGATCGCGGGAACCACACCGTATTTTATCCTTTATCCCGAACAACATATTACTTCACACGATCAAATATTTGCCTACCGATTACCCGATTTTGTCGAAAAAATTTCCGTTCGGGAATATGATATCGCAAGTATCAAAAACATATACAATGACGTGCCGCAAAATGGATTTACGGTATTGATCATGCCGTTCGGCACACAAATCGCATCCGAATTTGCATTACACGCGCCCGATTACGAGAATTTTGCCCGTCGACCGGTTTGCGGGTGGATTTCGGGACAACCGTTGGATGTGATCATGACCGAAAAATCATACGCCGTTTCGGGTTTCGGTCCTCATTTTTATGCGGATAAAGCCGTGGCCATGCATATTTCACTTCCCGAAAATAAATACGCCGAAATACAGATATTCAACCCGTTCAAACAAGGCAGCGGCGACACTATCACGTTCGATTATACGAGTCAAATCGTCAAAGATGCCATTATCAACGGCGTGAAACAAAATTTCGCGGACTATTTGCGCAAAAAGAACATCAATCTTCAATTCCCGATGGTTGCCAATTATACGGGAGCCATGATGAACATTAATTGTTTTAATATTCAAGATGATGAAGTGTATTTGTCGGCGTCCGTCTTCGAATCGATCGAATACCGTTTTGCGGAAATCGATCCGTCCGTTTCCGAACCGGTTTTAATCGACGATCGAATCGTATTCTCCGTCACCTGCATCACCAATTTCCTGCAACCGGATCTTTGCCGGAAATACATGAAAAAATTGCACGGACCCGTGGTGTATGGTGAAATTGCTTATCAATTGGTGAATCAAACCACCATGTACGTTACCGTCGGCGATGTTCGGTCGTCCGACTTATCGGAAACCGATAATGCGAAAGCCGTATGAACGAAATCGACAAAATACCTTTCGAAACATGGATGTTTGTGATTCGGCATCCGAATGATTTTACGTGGAATTTTTTGGCCATGAAAATCATTCTGACCCGGTTGAATCTTAAAATAGTCATGTCGGGAAACGATATGATCGTTTTGGAACAATGCTGCGAAGAACTTCGGGATTTATTGCGAAAAAGCATCAATATTCCGAATGCGCGGAAAGATTTGCAACAAATTCTTTTATTAATCGAAAAATAATTCCTTTATGAGAAAAGGACTGTTCTCCGCCGAAGAAGTTTCGCGGATGATTAGCAACGGCGATTTCTTGATTTTGGCGGGAAGCGAAAAAACATTGGCCGACTTGCCCGGCGGAAATTGGATTGCCGGCACCACACCGTATTTTATCCTCGATTCTCGCGAAAAAATCATTTCGCAAGAACTCGTATTCGTCAATCAACTGCCCGATTTTATTACCGGCGCCGAAATAAAAGAATACGATGCCGCAAGCATTCGTCATATTTATGCCGATGCCCCCGACAACGGTTTCACGATGCTTATTCTGCCCAACGAAAGCGAGGTATTATTCGAATATGCGCTTAACGCGCCGAATTACGAAAAATTTGCTTCCGTCCCCGTATGCGGTTGGGTTTCCGGGCAACTGTTGGAAGACATTACCGAAAAACCGGCATTGGTTGCATCGGGAACAAAAACGGAGTTTTCCGAAAACAAAGCCGTAGCGATGCATGTTCGGCTTCCGTCGAACAAATACGCCGAAATCAAAATATTCAGTCCGTTCAAGGCAAAATCGGGAACCGTGATTGTCTTCGATCAAGACGGTTGGATTCAAGACGATGCCGTGATTAACGGCGTGCGACAAAATTTCGCCGCATATATTTCGAAAAATAATTTGGATACCGATTATCCGTTGATTTCCGATTATGCGGGCGCAAAAATCTGCGTCAGTTTTCTCAAATCGAAGAAAAATAAGGTATATACCTATGCACCCGTTTTCAAAGGAATAGAATATCGTTTGTCCGAAATCGATCCTCAAGCGCCGGAAATGCTGTTATCCGACAATACCGACATTATCTGCTCGCTGAGTTGCATCCTTAATTTCCAACGTCCCGAATTGTGCGGAAAATATCTCGACAAAATGCACGGGCCGGTTACGTTCGGCGAAATTGCGTATCAATTGGTAAATCAAACCACCGTTTACCTGTCGGTGGGAAATGCATCATCAAAAAACGATTATTGACAAAAATAATCGGCGCCGGCCGTTACGCCGAAAATAATTACGGCATCATTTTTGACGCATCTTTTTACTTCCGAAAGATCGACGACATTGTGTCACAGTGAGCAATCCGATTCGGTTTTTCGGTCGGAAATCATATGACACTCAAAAACCTTTTTGACAACGGTTGCGCGCTTTATGCCGATCGTCCCGCAATTTCCTTCGTTAACGGCACTCCGTTAACATATGTCGAGATGAAACAAGAAACGGATAAAACAATCCGTTTGCTCGGTCGGATGGGAATTCGTAAAGGCGACAAGGTTGCCGTTTTAAGCGGCAATATGCCCAACTGGTGTATCACATACTTTGCCGTCACAAGCATCGGTGCCGTTGCGGTACCCATTCTTCCCGATTTTCATCCCGAGGAAGTCCAAAGCATTTTGCAACATTCGGAAAGCAAAGCGGTTTTCGTTTCCGCCAAGCTGCGGGCAAGTATCAACGACTTGCAAAGCGACTTTTTGACGCACAAAATCGCCATCGAAGATTTCTCGGTGATTTCGGGCGATTTGTCGGACGAGCCGATGGTTGCATTCGAAGAACCCCGGGAATCCGATACGGCATCCGTCATTTATACATCCGGAACTTCGGGTCGCCCGAAAGGCGTGATGTTAACCCATCGTAATATTACGTTTGATGCCGAGATGTGTTTGCACATACAAGACGTCAACAAAGATGACGTGTTCCTGTCTATCCTGCCGTTATCGCATACCTACGAAAACACCATCGGGTTTATTCTTCCCGTCATGATGGGCGCTTCTATTTATTACCTCGAAAAACCGCCTTCGGCAAGCGTTTTAATCCCCGCTTTGAAAAAAATACGGCCCACCACGATGTTGAGCGTTCCGTTGGTGATCGAAAAAATATACCGCGGTCAAGTGCTGCCCGAATTGACAAAAACAAAAATATCGAAAGCGTTGTATGAGCACGTTGCTCCATTCCGAAAACTGATGCATCGATTGGCGGGAATAAAATTGCGGAAAACATTCGGCGGCAGATTACGGTTCTTCGGTATCGGCGGCGCCAAATTGGATGCCGTCACGGATCGGTTTCTGTACGAAGCGGGATTTCCGTACGCCATCGGTTACGGTCTTACGGAAACGGCACCGTTGCTTGCGGGCGCCAATCCGTCGCAAGTTCGTTACCAAGCGGTGGGCCCCGCAATGCACGGCATACAAGTCAAAATAGACAATCCCGATCCGCACAGCGGCATCGGCGAAGTGATTGCCAAGGGAGAAAATGTGATGCAAGGATATTACAAAGATTCCGAACTGACACGAAGCGCTTTCACCGACGACGGATGGTTTCGCACGGGTGACTTGGGTTGTTTCGATTCCCGAAATCGCCTTTATCTCAAGGGAAGGTTGAAAAATATGATTCTCGGGGCGAGCGGCGAAAATATTTATCCGGAGGATATCGAATCGGTGATCAACAACATCAGGGGTGTAGCAGAATCGTTGGTACTGGAACGAAAAGGTCAATTGGTGGCCATGGTGCATCTTAACATGGAGGAATTGGAAAAAAGTTATCGCCAAATGCGGGCCGATACCATTCAGTATATCAGTGAAAAGAAAGAGGAATGGAATAAACAAAAGGAAGAATGGAACAAGCAAGTGGATATTTTTCTCGAAGAATTGAAAAAAGACGTCAATCGCCGCATGAACCGTTTCTCGCAGTTACACTCCGTAATAGCCGTTTCCGCACCTTTTGAAAAAACGCCGACGCAAAAGATCAAAAGATATTTATACGGTTAAAGGAATTTCCGGGCGATGATTCATTCTTCTCCGTTTTCCGTAATTTTTGGTTGCATATTTTCGAGCTCTTTTTGGCTGCATGTCGTTATCCGGCACAACAGTTAAATATCCTCCGAAAGTATTATTTTTGTCGAAGGTATTTCGATAAAAACCTTCCGCAAACAAAATCATCATGAATCGGATATTAATTGCCTCTATTTGCGTGTTTTTCCTCGCGTGCGGCCCGAAAAAAGAATTGTACGAAATCATCGCAAGCGGAGACGACAAAATACTTATTATTGACGAAAAAACTTCCGACGAAGTCGACGTAAATGTCGTTTGGAGCTGGCAAGCCTCCGAAGTCGCGGCGCAACTTCCCGAAATATACAGAGATCATTTGAGAACGATTGCCGATTGCAAATCCGTTGACAATGACACGAAACTGTTGGTCGTTTTTTCGAGCGGATGCGTCGTACTGCTGGACAGAACAACCAAAAAATGTCTTTTTTATACTCGTGCGGCAAACGCTCATTCCGCGGATTTTCTGCCGAATAATCGAATTGCCGTGGCGCTTTCCGTCAAACCCGAGGGTAATGCGGTTGAAATATACGATGTTGCAAAACCGGAGCAGGTTTTGTATCGGGATTCTCTGTATTCCGGACACGGCGCGGTGTGGATGCCCGAACGAAACAGATTTTATGCGCTCGGATATGATCAACTTCGCGAATACTCTTTGGCGGATTGGGAGTCGGCGTCTCCGAAACTGCATCTCGAAAAAACCCGGATAATCCCGGTGGAAAGCGGACATGATTTATCGCCGGTTTCCGATAATAAATTATTGATTTCGGGGCACGAGGGCGTTTGTATGTTCGACATAATGCAAGATAAATTCATACCTTTCAAGCCGCTTCAATCGACAAAAGACGTGAAATCCGTTTATTACGATGAAAATACACAAAAAACGATCTACACGAAAGCCGAAGAGGAATGGTGGACACATCATATTTACCTGAAGAACCCCGATAAAAAATTGATCGTTCCGAATATCGATCTGTATAAAGTGCGCGTCATCAAAAAATAACTATTTGATCTGCTTTTTCATTTTTACACCTAATCAATACATCAAACTAATCAATGAAAACATTCTTTCCGGTCATAGCATGTGCGTTAATATTCCATGCTTGTACGTCCCGAACTCCGTCTGCGGATTCCGCCCGAGATACGGATTATTGTCAATACGTTAATCCGTTTATAGGCACGGCAGACAACGGTCATACCTTTCCCGGAGCAACAGTCCCGTTCGGATTCATTCAAGCAAGTCCCGAAACGGGCAACGACGCTTGGAAATACTGTTCGGGATATAATTATTCCGACGGATCGATTATCGGATTTGCGCAAAATCAGATTAACGGTACCGGTTGCCAAGACCTCGGCGATATTTTGATGTTGCCTTTCAGCGGCGATATTATCGACGGAAACTATCGCGCAGCTTTCGACAAATCGACCGAAAAAGCGGCGCCGGGCTATTACGCCGTTCATCTTCGCGACTTTGATATCGATGTGGAATTATCGGCCACCGAACGCACTGCTTTTCATCGTTACACTTTTCGTAAAGATGCTCCCGCCCATGTTTTACTTGATATGCAAAGCGGTGTGGTATGGAATCCCGAAGCTTTGCAAAACCATGTGTTGATTGCCGAAATGGAAATGCCCGACAATCAAACCATCAAAGGGTATCAACAAGTACAAAATTGGGTAACTCGCCGGTATTATTATACCATTCACTTTGACAAGCCTTACACCGTTAAAGAAGAACTTCCCGCGAAAAAAGGCAATAAAGCGAAACGGTTGATTTTGGCTTTCGACATCAAACCGGGCGAAACATTACAAGCCAAGGTGGCGATATCGTCGGTAAGCATCGAAGGAGCCGAAACATCCATGAAAGCCGAAAATTCCGCGTGGAATTTTGAAATCGTCCGCAAAAATGCACATCTGCAATGGAACGATTTACTGTCGCGCGTTCGGGTGACCGGTACCGACGATCAAAAGACAAGTTTTTATACATCGCTCTATCACTTGTACATTCAGCCCAACAACATTGCGGATGTCGACGGCCGTTACAGCGGCGCCGACGATCAAATACACACGGCGCCGAATTCCGAATACTATTCCACGCTTTCGTTGTGGGATACTTACCGTGCGGCACACCCGTTGTATACGATCTTGATGCCCGAAAAAGTCGACGGGTTCGTGCAAACCATGCTGGAACATTATAAAGCACAAGGTTTTTTACCCATTTGGGCATTGTGGGGTAAAGAAAATTATTGCATGATAGGCAACCATGCCGTTCCCGTGATTGTCGATGCTTATCTGAAAGGATTTACCGGATTTGACCCGGAAGAGGCGTATCAAGCCGTAAAAACCTCATTAACCGTCAATCATCAAGGGTCTGATTGGGAAACGTATATGAAATACGGATATTACCCGTTTGATATCATCAAAACGGAAGCAACTTCAAAAACCTTGGAGAGCGTATACGATGATTATTGTGCGGCGCAAATGGCCAAAGCGTTGGGCAAAACGGAAGACTACGCATATTTCTCCAAGCGAACGGATTTCTATAAAAACGTATTCGATCCGCAACATAAGTTGATGCGCGGTAAAGATTCGAAAGGGCGTTGGCGCAGTCCGTTTGATCCTTTTGGGGTATCGCATTTTTTTCTGACGGGCGGCGATTTCACCGAAGGCAACTCGTGGCAATACACTTGGCACGTACAACACGACCCGGAAGGTTTGATCGAACTGATGGGCGGGAAAGAAATGTTTGCCGACAAACTCGATTCGTTATTTTTCTTTAAATCCGCTCCTAAAAAATCCGATGTGGTATTGGACGTAACGGGACTTATCGGACAATATGCGCATGGCAACGAGCCGAGCCATCATGTGGCCTACTTGTACACTTATGCCGGAAAACCGTGGAAAACGCAAGAATTGATTCGCGAAATATTTGATCGTTTCTATCTGGCTAAACCCGACGGTCTTTGCGGTAACGACGATTGCGGACAAATGTCGGCGTGGTATATCTTCTCCGCCATGGGATTTTATCCCGTAAACCCCGCGGGCGGCGAATACGTCTTGGGTGCTCCGCAAGTCGAGAAGATAGAGTTGGATGTTCCCGGCGGAAAAACGTTCGTCGCGGAAGCAAAAAACCTTTCGAAAGAAAATAAATACGTAAAATCCGTCGAGTTGAACGGAAAACCGTACACGGAACCGATTATCCGTCACGAAGACATCATGAACGGCGGCCGACTGGTGTTTACGATGACCGATCGGAGTAATGTGAAACAATAAAAAACCCGATAATCCGGCAAAAAGCATGATAAATTGACGTTTTCGATCAAAACAATTCACCACTTGCATCATTATGTTATTTTTGCCGAGCGAGAATTCTTTTATACTCGATCAAAATCAATTTGCGAATAAATGAAAACTCAGACCTCGGAGGTGGGGTGTCAAAAATTCAAGGGCCAATTTTAGAAATATGCGTTCCTCTTTTAGAAAAGAACCGTAGAAGCGGCAAGGCTGAAAGCCTTCGAGCAATAGCCCGGGGCATCGCCCCGGTAAGCCGGGAACAAAAATTTCGCAAAGCCCCAACGGGGCGTAAGCTTGATCATCGTATGCTTTCGCCCCGTTGGGGCTTTGCAAAGCGCGGTCATTGCTTCGTAGGGCGTTGCCCCACGCTGATGCTTAAAGGTCTTCGACCTTATACGGCTTCCAAAAATCAAAATCACTTCAAAATAAAACAAGGATGAGGATATTTTTTGGCAATACTCAAATTTTTGACACCCCACCTCGGAGGTTTTTGAAAACCTCCGAGGTCTTGTCTCCGAATTTTTTTGCAATCTACTTTCGGTTTAGTATAACCGTTGTATAAAGTGTGCGTTATCAAAAAATAATCATTCGATCCGCTTTTTCGTTTTTATCCTTAATCAATACATCAAATCAATGAAAACATTTCCTCTGTTCGTTGCATGCGCGTTATTGTTTTATGCGTGTACGTCCCGAACCCCGGCTGCGGATTCCGGCCGAGATACGGATTATTGTCAATACGTCAATCCGTTGATCGGTACGGCCGACAACGGCCACACCTTTCCCGGCGCTTGCGTGCCGTTCGGATTCATACAGGTAAGCCCCGAAACGGGTAACGACGCTTGGAAATATTGTTCCGGCTACAACTATGCCGACGAATCTGTTATCGGGTTCGCGCAAAATCACCTCAACGGAACGGGTTGTCAAGAACTCGGCGATATTTTGATGTTACCTTTCAGCGGCGACATTTCCGACGGTAATTACCGTGCGGGATTCAAAAAAACGGACGAAACGGCATCGCCCAGTTATTATGCCGTACGTCTCGACGATTCCGACATCGACGTGCAATTATCGGCAACCGAACATACCGCGTTTCATCGTTATACATTCAATCAAGATGCTCCGGCACATCTCCTGCTCGACATGCAAAGCGGCGTGGTATGGGATCCCGAAGCCGTGGAAAACCATGTGTTGACCGCCGAAATGGAAATGCCCGACAACCAAACCATCACCGGAAACCAACAGGTGACCAATTGGGTAACTCGTCGGTATTTTTATGTCATCCGTTTCGATAAACCCTATACCGTACAAAAGGAACTTACCGCCCGAAAAGGGAATAAGGCCAAACGGTTGATTTTGGCTTTCGATCTCAAACCCGGCGAAACATTGCAAATAAAAACGGCTATGTCGTCGGTGAGTGTTGCCGGAGCCGAAGCATCGATGAAAGCGGAAAATCCGGGTTGGGATTTCGACGCCGTACGTGAAAGCGCCCAACGTCAATGGAACGATTTGTTGTCGCGCGTGCAAGTGACCGGAAGCAATGAACAAAAGACAAGTTTCTACACCTCGATGTACCATCTGTACATACAACCCAACAACATTGCCGACATCGACGGCCGTTATCGCGGACCGAACGACAGCGTTTATGCTGCCTCGGGCGGTACTTTTTATTCCACGCTTTCGTTATGGGACACTTATCGCGCCGCACACCCGTTGTATACGATCTTGATGCCCGAAAAAGTGGACGGCTTTGTTCAAACCATGTTGGAACATAATAAAGTACAAGGATTTTTACCCATTTGGACGCTTTGGGGCAAAGAAACATTCGGTATGATCGGCAATCATGCCATACCGGTGATTGTGGATGCTTACTTGAAAGGATTCAGAGGGTTTGACGTGGAAGAAGCCTACCAAGCCATCAAAACCTCATCCACCGTGAGTCATCACCGATCAGATTGGGAAACATACATGAAATACGGCTATTACCCGTTCGATATCATTGAAAGAGAATCGGTATCCAAAGCCTTGGAAAGTATGTACGATGACTATTGCGTGGCACAAATGGCCAAAGCGTTGGGTAAAACGGAAGATTACGAATATTTCTCCAAGCGGGCAAATTTCTACAAAAATTTATTCGACCCTCACTATAAGTTGATGCGCGGTAAAGATTCGAAAGGGCGTTGGCGAACCCCGTTTAACTCTTTCAGCTTGTCGCACATGGCCAAAGGAGGCGACTATACCGAAGGTAACGCGTGGCAATATACGTTTCATGTGCAACACGATCCGGAAGGACTAATCGAATTGATGGGAGGAAAAGAAATATTCGCCGCCAAACTCGATTCCTTGTTTTTTCTCACTCCGACCGCCAAACAAACCGGATCCGTTTTGGATGTAACGGGACTTATCGGACAATATGCACACGGCAATGAACCGAGCCATCATGTGGCCTATCTTTACATGTATGCGGGAAAACCTTGGAAAACGCAAGAAATCATTCGCGAAATATTTGATCGCTTCTACCTTGCCAAGCCCGACGGCCTTTGCGGTAACGACGATTGCGGTCAAATGTCGGCATGGTATATTTTTTCGGCCATGGGCTTTTATCCCGTAAATCCCGCCGGAGGCGATTACGTGCTGGGTGCGCCGCAAATCGAAAAAATCGATCTGTCGCTTCCCGACGGCAAAACCTTTACCGTGGAAGCAAAAAATCTGTCGAACGAAAATAAATACGTGCAATCCGTCGAGTTGAACGGACAACCGTATACCGAATCGATCATTCGCCACAAGGATATCATGAACGGCGGTCAATTGGTATTTACCATGACCAACTTGCCGAAAGATAAAGAGTAAAAAACGGTAAGAAATATTTCAAGCGAGGTTCAAGATGACATAATGACCTATTAGGTTTTAAAAACCTGATAGGTCTTGTGCCGGACAAATCCTACCGAATCTTTAAGACCTAATAGGATACGGGTTACGTCATTGCTTTGCTGTCGCTCGCAATGACGTTCATTTTCAATCATTGAATCGTCCCTTTCCGTTATCTCGGTACTCCGATTTTCCGATACAACACAGCCGTCCAATCTTTTTTCTCCGCACGGCGAACATATTCCAACCCGTTTTTTCGCGCTTCGTCGGTAATATCCGAAAAGTCGGACACATAAAATCCGCTGAGTTGCAACAATCCGCCGATCGGCAAACAATCCGCATAAGTCGATATATCCTCCATCAAAATGTTTCGGTTGATGTTGGCAAAAATCACGTCGAACCGTTTACCCGGCAATAATCGTTTATCGCCTTGCAATATTTCAACGTTCGTAACATGATTGCGCACGCAATTTTCGATCGCGTTTTCGTAAGCCCGTTCGTCAGTATCAATGGCGGTTACCCGGCGAGCCTTTTTCATCGATGCAAAAATGCCTAAAATACCCGTTCCGCATCCCATATCGAGTATATCTTTTCCCTCGAGGTCAAGGTCAAGCATTAATTCCATCATCAACGAGGTTGTTTCGTGATGTCCGGTACCGAACGACATTTGCGGCATGATGCAAATGCGGTATTCCCGATCGGGAATATCTGTATGGAAAGGAGCATAAACAATGCATCGTTCGGTGATTTCCGCCGGAGGAAAGTTGCTTTCCCACACTTGATTCCAATTTTCCTCCTTGATGTGTTTGACTTCGACGGAAGCAATCAACGAAGGGTAATTCCCGGTCAGTTCCGACAACGCTTCGGCGTCGAACTTATCCTCGGGAATGTATGCTTTCAACCCCGCATCCGATTCTTCGAAACTTTCGAAACCCGAATCAGCCAACAATGCCATCGCTATTTCGGATGTTTCCGACGTATTTTTACCGTTCGGGAACGTACACGTTATTTCGATATAATTCATTCAAAATTCCTCCGTAATTTTTTGACCGTCGCTTATTTGATGCAACAAACCTATCGGATTATTGAAACCCGATAGGTTTTAATCGATTTTATTTACCATTATTTACCGAAATTTATGATGATCCGATATCCGTGTTGCCCAGCGATTAAGCGAAAACACCGATAACCGATTTTACGCTCCCACCGGTATTTGCCGATTAAAACTTTCTTCGAGCGAAATCAACGTATCGGTCCGCGAAATACCGGGGATTGCTTGAAGCCTTTCCACCAAAATATGCTTCAAATGTTCGTTATCATGTGCGTACACTTTAATAAATATCGAATAATCGCCCGTTGTATAATGACATTCCGTTATTTCGGGAATTTTTTCCAATTGCTCGACAACGGATTTAAACATCCCCGCCCGTTCCAAAAATATCCCCATAAACGCACAGGTATGATATCCCATAATCTTGGGATCGAGCATGAACTCGGAGCCTTTAACGATGCCCAAACGCGTCAAACGTTGCATCCGTTGATGGACGGCTGCACCGGATATACCGCATTCACGGGCAACCTCGAGGAACGGGATGCGGGCATTGGTGCAAATCATCGATAATATTTTTCTGTCTAAACTATCAATTTGAAACTTTTCGGCCATTTTGGGGTATGTTAAGTATAATAAAAAAGGTTTTTGAACTGATTTCTGACCTTTTTATAAGTAAAAACCACTTATTTTTAAGTAAATATAAAAATCATTGGTTATATTCCGATAAATTGTCATTTTTGCAAACATAAAAAATAAATCTCGTATTTCCTTATTATGTCGAAATTATTTTTGCCCGAATCCTACACTTCGTTGTTAAATTTGAAACAAACGGAGAAAGCGATTAAGTTGTTGAAAGATTTTGTTGAATCGAACCTGTCGGCCGAATTACGATTAAGGCGGGTTACGGCGCCTCTTTTCGTTTTAAAAGGTATGGGATTGAACGACGATCTCAACGGAACGGAACGAGCGGTAACGTTTCCCGTTAAGGATATGGGCGATGCCCGGGCGGAAGTAGTTCATTCGTTGGCCAAATGGAAACGAATGATGTTGGCCGAATATCAAATCATGACGGGATACGGTTTATACACCGACATGAATGCCATTCGTTCGGACGAAGAGTTGGATAACCTCCATTCGATTTACGTGGACCAATGGGACTGGGAATTGGCCGTTGCAAAAGAACAACGCACGGCGGATTATTTGAAATACGTGGTCGAAAAAATATTCAACGTTCTGAAGCGTACCGAGTTTTACATGTACGAAAATTATCCGGAATTGGAACCAACCTTACCCGATGAAATCACGTTTATCCACTCGGAAGATCTTTTGGCGATGTATCCCGACAAAACGCCGAAAGAACGTGAGCATCTCATCACGCAAAAACACGGCATCGTGTTTATTACGGGGATCGGCGGCGAATTGTCCGACGGAAACCCGCACGACGGACGAGCGCCCGATTACGACGATTGGACCACCGAAACGGGTAACGGTCGTAAAGGATTGAACGGCGATATTTTGTTGTGGAATCCGATATTGGAGTGTGCGGTCGAAATTTCGTCCATGGGTATCCGCGTGGATCCGGATACATTGCGCAAACAATTGGCGATACGCGGAATGGAAGATCGACAAAATTTAATGTTTCACCGGAAACTGTTAAACGGCGAATTTCCGCTTTCCATCGGCGGAGGCATCGGACAATCGCGTTTGTGCATGCATTTTTTGCGAAAAGCACACATTGGGGAAATACAGGCAAGTATTTGGCCGCCGGAAATGATTGACAAATGCCGTCGAAATAATATCTTTTTGGTATAAACGGATTATGACCTATTAGGTCTCAAAGACCTGATAGGTCTTGGTGTCAAACGAATTCCACCAAATTTTTGAAAACTAATAGAATACGGCTTGCGTCATTGCGAGCGATAGCGAAGCAATCTCATGGTAACCAACGGGATTGCTTCGCTATCGCTCGCAATGACGTGATGAAATAAATCTATCGGATTTTAATCGGTTGAAATGCGTAAACGGATAAAACCGGAGCAACAAAAAAAGGGGCGCCTTCGCCCCTTTCCCATTAACACACACAGAAACCAGATTCATTCACTGAACCTTGACTTTTGACCTTTAAATTTTTAATAAACTAACATGAAGAACGAATAACACTTCCGATATAGTAAACATCGGTTTTTTGTATTTGTTCGAAAAAAGTATATTTTTTTCGTAAAAAAATGCATTTGTTTTTTATATTGCTAATTATCAGCCATATAAAATTACATTTTAATATGTCGGGATTTTTCCGATGTTCAAATTACCGGTGAAACCGGATATTTTGTCATCCGAATTCGACGTTTTGTCAAATTTATAACATAAAGCTATTGATTATAATAATCTTATCATTACTTTTGCTTGCCGGATTAACAACCGAAAATTGCATCAAAATAAAATAATGCGCTTATAATAAACAGCTTATAGTTGAAAATATATCATCATCATATGCTCGGAATCCGAGAATAACTAAAGGCAAAAACATTTTCGGCAACTTTTGTTGACTTTTTTCGTATAACGATAAAGTAAAAATATGGATGAATGTGAAACATCTTGCGGAGTTAGCTGTTTTTTGGTAAAACGAGAAGACAACTCCGTACTTTTTAATGATATGATGCCGAGCTTCGAGCATTTAATTTCGGAAATATCCGTGTCCGATTCCGCATTTGTTGACCGTATCGACGGTGCGTGCGGAAAGCGGATTGTTTGGTTTTACCGGCATATCACAGACAATATTTAAGATATGAAGAAATATACTTTTCTTTTTGCGATTCTTTTCGGATTTATCGGAAATATTTGGGGACAATTGGGACCCAACGATTGGTCTGTTGCTGTCGTTAACCCCAAATGTTATGGAGGCGATGATGGTAGTGTGACCGTTGTTTTTAATAATAAGGCAACTGATCCTCCCTATACGGTAGTTCTGAGCGGCCCTCATTCCGAAACGAAAGTTTCAAACGGAGAAAATGTCGTTTTCTCGGGGTTGATCGATGGAACATATTCTACTCGAGTATATAGAGGTATTGGCGATATTACGAAACTACCCGCCATAGGACCTCAAAAGTCGACGCCTGTTAAACAACCGGATCAGCTTCAAATTTTAAATATTTTGACGGCGCCGCCCGATGCTTGTACGGGCAGTTCCATTTCCGCTCAGATTACCGGAGGAACCGCTCCTTATACCGTTACGCTTTACAAAGACGGAACTCCTTTTATTGTAAGAAATAACGTAAGCAACAATGCGACAGTCACATTTAATAATTTGTACAGTGGCACATACATCATTGAAGCCGTCGACTCGAGAAATTGTATGCCTCCCGCCGAATCTGCTCCCAGAACTATCACGGCCACGCCGCCCGTTACGATCGAAGCCGTCGACTTAACGAATGTAGCCTGTTACGGCGAACCTGCCGGTTCCTTAGCTGTACGTGCCACGGGCGGTACGCCCTTTTACGATTTCATGATCGATGAAACGGGTGACATTGTCAGTTTTGTGGCGGAAGGGCAAGAAGCCGATTTTACGAGCTTATTTGCGGGCACGTACCATGTAATTGTCTATGATATGGCGGGTTGTACGGATACCACCATTATGACCATCGACCAACCGGCCGATCCGTTATCGGCTGCGGTTACTCCGTTCAAGGTTACCGGTTGTCCGGGAACCGCTACCGGATCAATTACGGTAACGGGCATTACGGGCGGTACACCGGGCAGCTCGGGGTATAAAATCGAAATTTCCGGAAACGGCATCAACCGACCGGCGCAATACGGCACATCGGCAACATTTGCAACCTTACCGGCGGGCAATTATACCGTTACCGTTACGGATGCGCTTAATTGTTCTTTATCGTACAACGTTACGATAACCCAACCGAACCCCGTTACGTTCGACGCCACGCCGGTGGGTAACACCTGTGCGGGAAAATCCGACGGGAAAATTCTGCTGTCGAAAGCATATTTGACGTATCAGTTGAACGGAACCGGCGCCTTCGTGCCTCCGACCGATTCCAAATTTACGAATTTACCGGCCGGAATCTATACCGTCATTGCCGACAGCGTCGGATGTAAATCGGCGACAAAGCAGGTAGAGATTAAGGATCCCCCACGCATCAAAATAAGCGCCCAAAGCACGCATACGAATACCACCTGCAACGAAACGAACGACGGGACCATTACCGTTATCGCGTCGGGCGGAATCGCCGGTAATTTATCGTATTCCATCAATCCCACTGTTTTGCCTCAAAACACCACGGGCGTTTTTGAAAATCTTCCGGCAAATACGTATACGATTACCGTTGCCGACGTCGACGCACTTCCTTCGGTTTGTTCCGTGGATACCGTCATTACCGTGCAAAAACCGGCAATAATTACCGTTACCGCTGTCGCGGCTCAAAATCCGATTTTATGCTTCGGCGATACCACGCATGTTACGGTTACCGCCACCGGCGAATCGGGCCGTGTGTTGGAATACCAACAGGGATCCGGAGCATGGCAGGAAAGTCGTATTTTCAAAGATATTTCGGCAAGCACGTATACGTTTAACGTACGGTATAAAGATTTTCCGACCTGCGCTCCGGGAACGGCAACGATCACCATCACGCAGAATGCGAAATGGGAAGCCTCCAAGGATTACGCAAACGACGTGCAATGTTACGGCGATAACGACGGATCGGCCGGAGTAAAAATCGTGCCGACCATAGCAGGCAATTTATATGGTTTTGCATGGGAAAAGGATGGCGTTCCCGTTCCTTCGTTAAACAACCAACAAACAGCCATTAACTTGGGCGGCGGAATTTATATTGTTACCGTAACCGATCAAAACGGATGTCAAGATACCGCAAAAATCGTCATCAACCCCGCTCAAGAGTTGTTTGCTAACGTAAAGCTCACCCATATCACCTGTTTCGGCAACAATGACGGAAAAGCGGTTTCAAACCCCATCGGAGGCAACAGCGCTTCGTATTCGTTCTATTGGGACGGCAGTATGACGGCGGGAACCGACACTAAAACGGGACTCATTCCGGGAAACCATACCCTTACGGTAAAAGATGCAAAAGGATGTGCAAAAGATACTTCCTTCCGCATTATAGAACCATCGAAATTGGTGGTTACTCCTTCGCATACGGATGTGGATTGCCACGGCGAATCGACCGGAACGGTACGCGTTACCGTAACGTCGGGTACGGGCACCGAACCTTACGCGTACGAATGGCGAAAAGCAAGCGATAATTCTTTCTTGTCCGACGCTTCATCGCTCAGCGGATTATCCGCCGGAGGATACAAATATAAAGTAACGGACGATCACGGTTGTTTCGAAGAAGGTGTGATCAACGTTCTCGAAAGCGATACGCTGGTTGCGTATTTCAAACCGACCGACGTGAATTCCGTCAGTTGTTTCGAAGTAAAAACGGGTTCCGCCACCGTAACGGTTGAGGGAGGAACACCCCAGTATCGATATTCGTGGGATAAAGGACTTACGTTTACCGGCCCGACAGCTACCGGTTTGGGCGGCGGTATATATACCGTTACCGTAACCGATGCCAAAAATTGCGTCGATACGGCCATTGTTACCATTACGCCGGCCAATCGACTCGAATTCGTGATTGATAACTTGACGCCGCCGTCTTGTCACGGAAAAACGGACGGAAGCATCACGGTACATGCCGCGGGAGGAACGTCGCCGTATCACGATTATCAATGGAATGATCCCGCCGGTACGCAAAGCCAAACGTTAAGCAATATCGGTACGGGAAGTTATACCGTCAGCGTCATCGACGCCAACAACTGTACGGCCGATTCGATTATTTTTGTTCCCGAACCGACGGCATTATCGAATCCCGTTCCCATCATAAACGTTACCGATATCACTTGTTTCGGCGCCAACGACGGAACGGCGACGGCCAACCCGACGGGAGGCGAATTGCCCGGCGGTACGGTCGCGTACGAATATCTTTGGTCGCCTTCGGGTGAAACAACGGCAACAGCCACCGGCCTGCAACCCGGAACGAACACCGTACGAGTCAATATTGCAGGCGTTAATGACTGTTTTGCCGAAGGAACCGTTACCATTAAGGAACCGATTGCCATAACCATATTATCCGTAATACCCGACAAAAATCCGTTGAAATGTTCCGGTGACACCACGCACATAACGGTTACCGCCTCCGGCGAACCGGGCCGTGTGTTGGAATATCGGATAGACGACAGAAGCGGAAGCGGATTCGGACCTTGGCAGGAAAGCCGTGTTTTCAAAGAAATCCCGGCAGGCACTTATGATGTGGAAGTACGTTACCGCGATTTTACAAGTTGTGCCGCAGTTCCCGCATCGGTAACCATTAATCAAAATACGCAAGTAACACTTACCGAAGTACCGACATCGCATCAAAATGTCGTTTGTTATGCGGATCCCGACGGTATTGCGGAAGTGAAAGCCGAAAACGGCGCTGAATCGTATGTGTATGCTTGGTACCTCGATGGGAATAGCACGCCTCTCCCGGGCAGAACTCATGCAAGAGAAGAAAATTTGAGCGGCGGTATTTACACTGTTGAAGTAACCGACGACAACGGCAACGGGTGTAAAGCATCCGTTACGATCACCATTACTCCGGCAACGGCGGTAGCGGCGACAATCACGGTAAGCAACATTACCTGTCACGGCGCCGACGACGGAACGGCAACCGTTGTGCCTTCGGGCGGCAATGGCGGTCCTTGGAAATACAGTTTGGACGGAGCCGCGTCGGTGAATCTTCCTTTGGATGGCATTATCCGCGGATTAACGCCCGGACTACATAAGGTTCAAATTTTCGATAAGGATAACTGTGCCTCGGGTGTATATGATATTAATATTGCCGACCAACCCGCCATAGAGGTACAAGAAATTTCGAAAACCGATGCTTCCTGCTACGGCGCAACCGACGGAAGCGTAATAATCGACATCAGCGGCGGTTCGGGAAGCTATACCTATGTTTGGAACGGCGGTTCGCCGACTCTTTCTACGGGAACCGTTTCGATTTCCGGATTGGCCGCGGGAACATATTCCCTTACGGTAACCGACACGTTGTATCCGACATGTACCGCGCCTCCGTTTAGCGTTACCATCGACCAACCGGACGAAATAAAAGATATTGTATTGATCCCGGCGAACGAGAATTTGGATTGTTCCGGCACTTTCACCACGTTGACGGTGCGCGCCAAAGGCGATCCCGATAAAACGCTCAGATATAAACTCAACACCACCGATTGGCAAACCGACAGCGTCTTTGTCGTAGGTCCGGGTACGTATTCCGCGTTGGTGGAATACGACGGTCCCAACGCTTGTACGCAATCGTCAACTTCGTCCGTAACCATCAATTCGCGCGCATCCATCGTGATTGACGAACCGTTAACCGCAACGCCGGCCGTGTTGGATTGCAATGTCCCGGGGCAAAAAGCAACCGTAACGGTGAACATCCTTTCAAGCGAAGCGGGTATTGATTTGACGTACAGCATTGACGGCAATACATGGCAAAAGAATAATCCCGTATTTACCAATTTGAGCGCCGGTTCCTACACCGTTCACGTAAAATATGCAACGGGGTCGGGTTGCGAAGTAACCGCTCCCGTAACCATCGGCTCGAACGCGAACATTACCGTTAACGGCATCACGGCTGTTCCGCAAGATTTAACCTGTTCCGGAGGAACTTCGCGCATTACGGCTGACGCCGAGGGCGACGGACATGCCGACCTGCAATATCGTTTTGACAACGGCACTTGGCAAAGCGGCAATTTTGCCGACATAATCGTTAACGTTACGCGCAGCATCGCCGTCGACATTCGTTATGCGGGCGAAAATTGCATCGTGTCCCAAACGATTGCAGTTACCGCACCGCCCAAGTTGGAAATCACGCAAGTGAACTACCCGGCGATGCTTGATTGCTACGGCGAAAAAACGACGGTAACCATCACGGCTACGGAAGTACCGGGCAGAGAATTCAGCCTCTACGACGGTATTTGGCAGGACGGAAACATATTTACCGATGTCCCGGCGGGAAACTACAAGGCACGCGTACGTTACAAAACCGGTGGAACGTGCGAAGACATTTATCCGGTGAATATCGCTGAACCTGCCGAGCTTAAAGTAATAAAAGCCAAGTCCGATAAAACCGAATTGAATTGTTCGGGCGATTTCACGACCATTCGCATTAATGCAGTGGGTGATCCGTTCCGCACGATTGAATACAGTATCGACAACGGCGGCACATGGCATTCCGATTCGATATTTATCGTTACTCCCTCTTCCGCAACGGATTATTACATAAAAGTACAATATGCCGACCCGGCGCCCGCATGCGAAGCCGACGGAGGAGTGGTTTCGATTACGGTGCCCGATCCGATTGATAATATCAACGTAACTCCGCTCACCGCAACCATTGATTGCGGCAATACGATTACCGTTACCGTTACGGCCGACGGAGACGCCGCACGTTCGTTGGAATACAGCATCAACGACGGTGCGAATTTCTATCCCGACGGTACGTTTACGGGCGTGGGAACGGGTATCCATAAAACTTGGGTACGTTACGCCGCGCCGTACGATATGTGTCAAGTAGCGGGTCCTTCGGTTACCGTCAAAAGCAGCGATCTGTTGGACGTAACCATCGTTGCCGATCCGACCGATTTGGATTGCGGCGGAACGGCCGAAATTACGGCAACTCCGTCAAACGTTGACGGAAGCAGGACGTTAGTATATCGATTGATCGGTTCCGGGTCGGTATCCGATTGGCAAACTTCCACGGTATTTCCCGGCCTTTCCGGCGGTACCTACACGGTGGAAG
>JAVBNP010000284.1:0-8081 GCA_031551455.1 Bacteroidales bacterium
TACGATTTTACGGCCGACGACGGCATCGGGCATCAATTTTGGATCATCAACGATAAGGCTGTGATCGACCGAATCATTTCGCTTTTTGCTGCCATCCCGAACACTTATGTAGCCGACGGGCATCACCGCACGGCTGCCGCGGCATTGGTGGGCGCCGAACGTCGCAAGGCGAATCCGAATCACGCCGGCAACGAAGAATACAATTATTTCCTTGCCGTACATTTTCCGGATAATCAACTGAAAATATTCGATTACAACCGTGTGGTAAAAGACCTTAACGGTCGTTCGGAAGCAGATTTCCTGAAGGAACTCGAAAAAGGTTTCACGGTGGAATGCAAGGGAACGACGGAATATCGCCCCGCAACGCTGCATGAGTTCAGTATGTATCTCGGAGGCAAATGGTATGCGCTGAAAGCCAAACCGGGAACTTTTAACGATAACGACCCCATCGGTTGCTTGGATGTGACGGTGCTTTCAGATTTGGTGTTGACACCGATTCTCGACATTACCGATTTGCGCAACTCGAAACGAATCGATTTTGTGGGTGGTATCCGCGGTTTGGGCGAATTGAAACGCCGTGTGGATTCGGGCGAAATGGCTGCGGCTTTCGCACTGTATCCCGTCAGCATGAAGCAATTGATCGATATTGCCGATACGGGAAACATCATGCCGCCGAAAACGACTTGGTTCGAACCGAAGTTGCGAAGCGGATTGGTGGTGCACAGCATTGTTTAGTTTTAAATAAGAGACTGCTCAAAAAGACGAGAATAAACGTCATTGCGAAGAGGAACGACGAAGTAATCTCATGGTAATCAAAAAGATTGCTTCTCTATCGCTCGCAATGACGCACTTTTCCAACTTTTGACACACTCTCTTCAAAAATTGCCGATTTGATTACGGGATTACAGAATCAACGCATCAAAGATGTCGTAAAACTGAGTAAAGCGCGCGAGCGTCGCGAACGAAATCTTTTCGTTATCGAAGGCGCGCGCGAATTGTCTTTGGCCTTGACCGGCGGTTACGACATCCGAGATTTGTTCGTGTGCGACGAATTGTTGACCGACGAAGGAAATACGGCTATTCGGCAATTAAAAAATATCCCGACCGAAAAAGTAAGCGTCGAAGTTTTCGCGAAAATGGCATACCGTGAGGCATCCGACGGTATCATTGCCTTATCCGTACCGCGACATTTATTATTACAAGATATTCGTTTATCCGAAAGCCCGTTCGTTATTGTGTTGGAAGCCGTCGAGAAACCGGGGAATCTCGGAGCCATTCTTCGTACCGCCGACGCTGCACGTGTCGATGCCGTCATCGTGTGCGATCCGCAAACGGATATTTACAATCCCAACGCCATACGTTCGAGTATCGGCTGCGTTTTCACGCAACAAGTGGCGGCTTGCACTTCGGAAGAGGCTTTTGATTGGCTGAAACAATCGAATATCAATGTTTTGGCGGCAGAACTGACCGCTTCCGAGCGATACGACAAAATCAACTACACACTGCCGACAGCCGTTGTCATGGGTACCGAAGCCGTCGGCCTTACCGATTTTTGGATCAACAATGCCGACCGGTGCATCAAAATCCCGATGGGCGGTTACATCGATTCACTCAACGTGTCGGTATCCACTGCCGTGATTACGTTTGAGGCGGCTCGTCAACGAAATTTCAAGCGATGACTCCCGTCGTTATTCTCGGTGTTTTTATCGCATATACGTTGCTCGTCTTCTTGATCAGCAGCATTACATCGCGCAAAGCCGACGATGCGGCATTTTATCGCGGCAATCGTCAATCGCCTTGGTATGTTGTGGCATACGGCATGATCGGCGCTTCACTTTCGGGCGTTACTTTTCTTTCGGAACCGGGCTGGGTGCGCGATACGCAATTTACCGACATGATGATGGTTTTCGGCTATGTGGCGGGTTACGCCATAGTTGCCGGAGTGTTGCTTCCCTTATATTACCGATTGAATCTGACCTCCATCTACACTTATCTGAACGAGCGTTTCGGTAATTACGCTTACAAAACGGGAGCTTCTTTCTTCATTTTGTCGCGCGGCGTGGGATCGGCCATGCGAATGTTTGCGGTGGTATATGTGTTGGATTTATTCGTTTTTGGACAATGGGGTATACCTTTTTGGTTGACAAGCCTGCTTTTTGTGTTGCCGATACTGTTGTATACGTACAAAGGCGGCATCAAGACCGTTGTGTGGACCGATCTTTTGCAAACGACATTCATGTTGCTTTCCGTCGTTATTTCTATTTACCTCATCGGTAAGGCTATGGGATGGAATTTTTCCGAAATGTTGCATCGGGTGAAAGATAGCGAATATTCGTCGGTTATCGTTACCGACGGCGCCGATCGACGTTTTTTTCTGAAACAGTTTCTCGGCGGGGTATTTGTGACCATTGCGATGACGGGATTGGATCAAGATATGATGCAGAAGAATCTCAGTTGCCGCAATTTGCGCGAATCGCAAAAAAATATGCTCACCTTTAGCTGGATATTGGTGGTGATCAACCTCATGTTTTTAGTGTTGGGCGCGGTGTTGTATATGTATGCCGAAACAACCGGCATCGCCGTCGCGTCGCCCGACAGTTTGTTTGCCAATGTCGCCGTCAATCGATTGGGAGCCGTTGCGGGATTAATATTCATTATCGGGCTTATCTCGGCGGCCTACTCCAGTGCCGACGGCGCTTTGACGGCGCTTACCACTTCGTTCTGCATCGACATTATCGGCTTGGACAAACGTATGCCCGAAGGGCGTCGGAAACGACGAATCCGGTATGCGGTGCATTGCTCGTTTGCGGCTATGTTTTTGCTGTTGATTATCGGTATCAAGCAGTTGGATCATAAAACCATCATCGACCGATTTTTCACCATAGCGGGTTACACGTACGGGCCGCTGCTGGGACTTTACGCTTTCGGATTATTCACTCGCATGAAAATTCGCGACCGACTCGTACCTGCGGTTGCCGTGATTTCTCCCGTTATTACTTACATTCTCGACACTCATTCCGAGCAATGGTTCGGCGGCTACAAGTTCGGTTTTGAACTGCTTGCCGTAAACGGATTGATTACTTTTGCGGGACTGTGGTTGTGCCGAAAGAAAATTAAAACAGAAAACTGATTTTTGTTAAGATTGATGCTGGTTTTATTCGTAACAAATTTTTGAAACAAAAAAACAAAAAAATACGTATATTTTAAATATATAAAGATATATGATGATATCCAAATATATTAAAAGTTCCATTAAAAAAAGTATGAACGGCAAAATTTTTCCGTTGATGATTGCGTGGATCTTAATCGGTTTGCATTCATGTGCAAAATTTGATCCCGTCCCGGAACCTGATCCCGATCCTGCTCCGGAAAAAGAAACAAACTATACTTTTATTTCATCCGAAAACATGCTGACAAGCGGTGTTAATTTCGTCAACGAATCGTTGGAAATTAACTCCAACACGGTATTAAATATCGATTTAGCCGCACCGGTTGAAATTGATCCCATTCATAAAAACATCTTAAAACGAATTGTCGCGATCGATGCACTTGGTGACGGGCAGACGGTTTCCGATATTTATTTCGGAGAAGAATATGTTTTTGTGAGTTATCGGAATCCGGAACAAAAATATCGCGGAACGGTGGATGTATACGCGATAAAAAGCACTTGGGACATCAAACGTAAAGCCCGATTCTCATTTGACAGTACTGACATTAAAGCCGTATGCCATGTTTCGGGACGTTTATTACTTGCATGTGCTTCCGAATCCAAGCCGATGTTTATTGAACAGATCGCATACGACCCAAGCACCAATAATGAACCCGTGTTTAAAGGTATTTCAGATGTTCCAGCATCAAATCTTTGCGGTATTGCGGCTTCGGAAAATAAAATATTCGTTTTGGCCGATAAAGGAACACCCGGTGTGTACATCTATGATACGGAAACCATGAAACAAGACAAGTTTGTTTCGCTCCAAAATCCCGTATCCATGTCCTTTATTTCGGGAAGTAATAACGTACTCGCATTACAAAATACCTCGCCCGTATCGATCGTCAAAATCACCTCGTCGGGACAAATCATCGACAATATGTCGCCGGGTATAACCAATTTGGGACAAAATACGGGCATTACGGCAAAAAATAGAATTTACGTCCGCTCCGATAATCAGATGCAGACGTTCAGCAACAATGATTCGAAAAAACAATCGTTTTCCTGGCAAGAGGAAACTCCGGGAACCTTAAACTCATTTGTCAACGGTAAAAATGTTGCCGTTATGAAAGATTGGCTGGTGATGTTGGGGAATAACGGAAAGGGCATTCGATTATGCGGACTGCGTAATCGTTTGGAAGCAGACGTTACCTCAATATATAACGTAAAAAATTCGGGAGAATCGTTATCGATTTTGGACGCAAACGACAATCTTGCTTTCATTGCCGAACAAAATGGTAAGTTACATATTTTACGACGAGTTTCGAATGGATTTCCGGAGATACCCGTATACGAACAGAATATGGAGCAATTAAACAATGCCGTAAAAACGGTATTATTCTACGGTAATAATTTCGCGAAATATCCCAATTTGATCGAAACAGAAATTAACCAACCGATATTAACCGTTAAAACCAATGCTAAAACCAAGTTGTACGTTTCCATCGTATTTCAAGATGCTACCACAACCAATTCAATCGGATATTATACATTTAACAGCAGTAATTTACCGGATGAAGCGTCAAAACTGTCCAAAAATATTTTGTTTCCCAATACATTAACTGCTTACGAAACCGGTAATACCGTTATTTTGTGCGATGCCGACGGAAATGCCGTAGAATTCGAAGCGGGACAGGAAATAGGATTTTATCTGATTCAACAAGGATGGAATTCCAATGCAAACAACGGCTATGGCGGCATTAAAACCGACCAACCGACCATGTATTCTCATTTACGATATAATCTCAATAATTATCAACAACAGATATTGTTCCGTCTCGAAGGTCAAAATCCGATTTTTATCGGATTTGAAGATAAATGGCAAAATGAATCACCGTCTTGGGACGGCGATATGAACGATATTGTCATTGCCATATCGGACAACATGGATAATCAACCTATTACCAAAATAGATATGACGGGAATACCCCCCCCGACAGAAGTGGAAGATCCGACAACGGCTCCTTAAGCGGATCAAACATTTATAAAATAATTCCATAAACCCTCCGAACTTTGAAGTTTCGGAGGGTTTATTTTTAGGATTTATCTTAATTCACGTATTTTCCGACAAAATATTTCACCGGGAAATAGATCGTTACGATACTGATACAAACAACCGCTGCCAAAATCATCACAAAGTCGCCGGCATGCAAAGCCACCGGATAAGAATCGATAACATACGTTCCGCCACCGGGCAACGATACGATACCGACCTTTATTTGCAACCAACAAATTAAGGCACCGATAAGCATTCCGGCCAATGCTCCCGAAAGAACGATCATCCAACCTTGGGTTATAAAAATACGACCAATCAATTGTTTATCGGAACCCAAACTTTGCAGAATAAACATATCGCTTTTCTTTTCGATCATCAACATCGAAATCGAACCCACCACGTTAAACGAAGCTATCAACAGCACAAATGCCAATATCATAAATGCCACCCACTTCTCGTATTTCAAGATGCGATAATAAAACTCCTTCTGCTGATAAGTCGTCTTTACATCAAAGTCGGAACCGAAAATCGCGGCAACACGTTTTTGTACTTCATCTCCGTTTACCCCCGGTTTCAATTTCACTTCGATTGCCCCTGTTATCGAATCATTTTCCAGCAGATCACGGGCAAATTCCAACGGAACGAGCAAATATTGAGAATCGATTTCTTCGTCGACGGCAAAAACGCCCGACGGGAAAATATACAAATGGCTTAATGCGGTTTCGGGATTCAAAGAAACCGAAGAAATGCTACGAACAACATAAAGATGCATGGGGGTAATGAAATGCAGGCCGATATGAAGCTTCCCTGCCAAGCCCGCTCCAACAACAGCTTGCGGTGCATCGTTTACCCGAAGCAAAAACTTCCCATCCAACATCATGGTATCGATACCCGTCACATTCGTGTAATGCTCGTCAACACCTTTCATTACGGCAATTTCCTGTTGATCACCGTAACGTACCAGCACATTTTCCTCAATAGTTTGAGAAAAGGCGAACACATCAGGATCGGCTTTCAATCGTTGCAGTTTTTCCTCGTCCGGAAAAAAACTTTTCCCCACGGATGCCGTGATCTTCAAATCGGGATCAAACGTGCCGTACAATTTTTTGGCAAGCTCCTCGAAGCCGTTAAATACCGACATGACGATTACCATGGCAATGGTCCCTATGGCAACTCCCGTCACGGAAACCGCCGATATGACATTAACCGCATTGTGCGATTTTTTGGCAAACAGATAGCGACGAGCAACGAGAATCGGAAATTCATTAAAAACATCTTAATTTGATGCGCAAATGTACGGTTTTTCTTTGTTTTACATGTATGTACGTATAATTTGGTTAAAAAAATCTCATATTTTTTTGTTATTTTTTAACATACCAATCAGTATTTTTCAAATAAAGTTATTATCTTGCAAGACCATTTACATTGGGGTAATTTGGACGTAGTCAGTCCTATTTCCGTACAAATAATTTATTGAAATAATGGAGAATAAGGTTCAAGAAATTACCGATAAAATTTATCGGGAAGGCGTTGAAAAAGGGCAAGCCGAAGCTCAAAAAATCGTCGAAGCAGCCGAAGCGAAGAAAGCCGAAATGCTCAAAAAAGCACAACAAGAAGCCGAGAAAATAATTGCCGATGCCAAGAAATCGGCCGATGAGTTAAACAAAAACACGCAATCGGAATTACAACTGTATGCGGGCCGTGCCGTGGAAGCGCTCAAAAGCGAAATTTCCGATTTGGTGACGGGTTCGATCGTGGACACTGCCGTGAAAGACTCCGTGAGCAACGAATGGTTGCAAAAACTGATGCTTACGCTTTCTGCCGACTGGGTATCCAAGGAAAATGTGGTGATACAAACCGCCGATGCCGAAACGCTTACCAAATATTTCGTCAAGCAAGCCAAAGAACTGCTCGATAAGGGCGTACGGATAGAACAAGTAAACGGAAAACCCGGCGAATTTGCCATCATGCCCGCCGATAAAAGCTATAAAGTGCAATTCGGCGAAAAGGAATTTGCTGCCTATTTCAAAGAATTTCTCCGTCCGCAACTCGTTGAGATGCTGTTTAAACAATAAAACACGGATAACGCCGGTTTGGCAGATCATCACGGATGATTCATCCGCGTAAGTCCGTCGAATCCGGGTCACCGGTGTTCCATTCAATTGAAAATCGACCATGAATTACTATTGTTTGATTGCGGGACTGCCCGAAATCGAATTCGATGCAGGCAAAACGGTTTTCGGCATTACCGAATTTAAGGAAGAAGTGCGTCCGCAACTGTCAGAAAAAGACGCTCGACTGATCGATCTTTTTTTTACCAAGTTCGACAACCAAAATCTGTTGCGCTATCTCAAAAATAAAGAAGCGACATTCGATTTGCGCGGTAATCTTTCCAAGGAGGAAATGGAAGAAGGTATTCGGTTGATCGGCGAAGACGATGACCCGAAAAACAAATATTTTCCGCCGTATTTCAAAACGTTTATCGAGGAATACAAGGGTGTACAACATATCGATACGGAAACCGCACGGTGGGAAGATCGTTTGTCCGATTTTTATTACCGTTGGGCGATGCAATGCGACAATAAGTTCGTGGCGCAATGGTACGAATTCAATCTGAACCTCAATAACATTCTTGCTGCATACGCCGGCCTTAAATATCAATTGGAACCCGCTCCGGTGGGCGATAACGAGGTGGCCGAATCCATCAAAACGTCGAGCCAACGCGATTTCGGATTGACGGGAACAATCGACGAACTCGATACGTTTCAACGCATTGCCGAAGAACCCGATTTATTTGAACGCGAAAAGAAAATCGATCTGCTGAAATGGCAACGATTGGACGAGCAAACTTTTTTCAAATATTTCGGTATCGAAAGC
>JAVBNP010000003.1:0-6727 GCA_031551455.1 Bacteroidales bacterium
CGGATGTGTCGAGATACGAAATTGCAAAAGATATGGAATTTCTCGGTCTTGAATTCGACCAAACAAAAAATGCCGGTGTTCGCGGAGAGGAAAAAATTATCAGCAAAGACGGCTCACGCGTCATTGCAATGGTTATTCCGACCGACGAAGAATTGGTCATTGCGCAAGATACCGAAGCGATTATTCGTGTAACAACAAAATAATTGATCGATTATACGGATCTTCCGTCAACCGTAAGTCGTATTTTTTCGTCAGAATATGCCTAACGATCACATCACCGTCAAAGAAGCCAAGGAAAAGGCCGGGCGGCTGTGCAGTCGTAAGGAATATTGCAGCAAAGAAATATACGAAAAAATAATCTCGTGGGGTTGTACTCCGGAAGAATCGCAAACGGTTGTCGCTTTTCTTACGGAGCAAAAATTCATTGACGATCGTCGTTACACAGCGGCCTTTGTGAAAGATAAATTACGTTTCAACAAGTGGGGACGGATAAAAATAATGTACATGTTGCGCATGCAAGGCATTGACGAATCCGTCGTATGGGAAGCATTATCGGAAGTAAGCGAAGGGGAATACGAACAAATATTAACGACCGAACTGAAAAAAAAGATCAAAACCGGTTTGTCAGGAAATATTTTCGAAGTAAAGAGTAAATTATTTCGTTTTGCCGCAAGTCGCGGATTCGAACCCGACGTGATCAACGTAATTCTTCAAAAATTGATTCATTGATGTTTCCGCTCAAAAAAGGAATCCCGCGGAAATCGTAAATACTTTATTGCGGACGGTAAGCGTTTCTTCAACCACTTTGGCAAATCCCCAACTGTATTTAAACGACAATTGTATTTTCCAAACATCGAATCCGGCACCGGCGCCGATGCCGTAATCCCATTTATTGATTTGGTTGGAATAAGTATCATCGGCTGTTACGCCGCCGTTCTCGGAAAGCTTAATCGCGTAAGCGCCGTACGGAGCGATAAAAGCAAAGGGTTTTACTTCTGCCATGTGTAAACGATACATGAAACAGACGGGAACTTCCGCATAATCGATATCGTATTTCACGCCGCTTCCCGCAAATAGGCAGCCTTTTCGCGAATACAAAAATTCCGGTTGAATGGCAAAGCCTTTCGGCCAAACGACCCGTAACACCAATCCTCCGGTTATTCCCGTAATGATATCTTGACTTTCGCCGCTTTTGCTTTTTATGGTGGCGATGTTTTCACCGATTTTCAAACCATAGTTATATTCTACCAAATTGGAAGCCGTGAACTTGCCTCTGGATATGGTACACGACGTTTTACTTTGCGGTTTTTTGGCGCAAATATTGTCCGTCAAAAAAAACAGAAAAAACAACGTAAAAAAAACAGATACGATCCGATTCATCTTCTCGAATTGAGTGATACAATTCATATCCTTTTATACGTAAAAGACAAAGTAATGGTTTCACTTCAATCTTTTGCATCAAATAAGATACAAACAAATCAACAACCAACCGAGATAACGGTTCGCAAAAAATAAAAAAGAAGAAAAAGATTTAAATACGCGCTCTAATCGTATTGCTGTTTGGCGAACCACAATTCGACCAACGATAAATTAACGGAAAGCAATACATATCGTTCGGTAATGCCGCCTTTACGTCCCGTATAAGATTGTCCGAAGTTTACGGCAACATTCACGTACGAACGATTTCGAAAAGGTAATCCCACTCCGGCCGAAACGGAATAATCATCCAATTGATACCCGTTAATGGTCAAATAAGATTGATTATAACATGCTCCGATTTGATAACGCATGAATTGAAGATAGTTTTCCGGGCGTTTCGAATTCGGAACCAACTGCAGCCCGACACTGTAAACTCGGCTGTCGGTATATTTAAGTGCCTTATGGCGTGCTTTGTCCACGGACCAGTTTTGATAACGGTAATCGGCAGCAAACAGCCATTCTTGATTTCCTTGATTACGAGTAACGGAAAAACCGGCGCCGTAAAACTCGGGAATATGTGTTTTCGTGTCGGGCAATGTCTGCTTTCTTAATGTGGTACTGCCGCTCGCAATCGTTTCGTTTTTCGACATGGCAACTTCGGTTCCGTAACCGTATACGCCGCCCACGGTAACCGTTGTATATTGCCCGATCGGACGAGAATATTGCAATCCGAAATCAAAATAAATTTTATTGACGGAATAGGTATCTTTGATAATCATAACGGGCATCTCTTCCTGATGGGTAATCGTCCCGAATATGTACGAAGAAGTCACGCCGAGCGAAAATCCGCGAAAAATTTCGACCGCATTGGCCCAATAAAATTTATTGATGCCTCCGGTACCCGTAAAATAACTTGTGACGGTTCCGTCATAAGTTCCTTCGATGGGCTGCGTCCCTTTCAAGTTATAACCCACGTTGCTGAACGGACTGAGTCCGACGCTGCTTGTCCATCGTTTGGCCAATCTTACCCCGACGGATACGTTTTTAAAATTGAAGTCGGTTGCCCGATCTTCTTGAGTCGCCGTCCAAAATTTAGACATCTTTATTGCGGCCGACACATCAAATATGAAAGCTAATGTATCAATTCCGCTCAATCCGGCCGGATTGCAACGATTCAAAAAATTAGTCGATTTGACGCCTATTCCGACGTTACCCATTCCCGTTGTTCGACCGAAATCGCGCGTTTCGATTTCGCCGATTCCGAATATCGAAAAAGGCGAACTGGTATTGTTTTGCGCATATATATCCACCCGACATGTCAGGATCAAAAACATCAAAATTTGAAACCCGACTTTAATGGCACGATTGATCATTAACGTTTTATTGAAGATTGGGATTGAATGATTTCTTATTCTCATTAAAAATTATTTCCGCCGTACGTAACATAAGTAACTCTCAATTGCACTTGATAATCCCGGCTTTCGTTGTTCTTGTACCAATAATTCTGATCGCCGAAAACAAGTCGATACAACGTCGTATTTTGCTCATCGCGAGGAATGGAAACACTTAATGCCCACTTGCTGTATCCTATTTTTCCCATCTGCTCGGAAATGAAACTCGTAATATCAAACACGTAATTGGGATAGTTGCTGTCAAGATTTCCCGTTAAAACACTTGCCGATGACGACGTCCCGCCGGTGACCGCATTTCCTTGATTGTTGCTCGTCGGGTCGTGATAAAACAAATTCAGTTTCGGAGGCAAAGGGATTGTATCATAAGAATGCGCTGTTGGGCAAATGGTTAAAACAGCCTGCTGTATTTTCACGATTTCGCCTAACATTAAAAAATTATTCAAATAAGGAAACTCCAATCGTGTATACATAGGTGTTCCCGACATCAAAAAGCCCTTATTACCCGTTTTTCCGGATGGGATTGGATCATCCTTTGACGTAAATTGCACGTTCGGCAATTTTTTGCCATCCAAATGATAAAATTGGGTTCCCGAAGCATTAAACGTCATCGTTCTGTCTTCGCGACGAGTGGTATTTACGTGATAATATACCCGTATCTTGCATGCCGTATCCTGTGCATTGAATCCGTATATACTCCCGCTTCACGTGCCCGGAGCAAGGGAAAGACCCGGAAAAGTTTTCGAGAAATGATCTGCATTATAAGCGTCTTCATTGTATTTTATTCCGTTAAACAATTCTTCGCCCAACGATCTCGGTAAGGTGAGTTCAACTTTCTCTTTCGTCCACAGCCTCATTCTGAAAGCGGTGTCAAGCAATTCTTCGCCGACCGATACCGTTGAGGTGGAATACAAACGACCGTCATCGCGCAACTCGATTGGTTTTACGAGACGGAATATTTTGAAAGAGGTACGTTTTAAAGTATCTCCGTAATAATTGCCGTTCGGAGTCAATATCAACGTTGCCGAATCGTATTGGGCATATCTGTCGACTTCGGTATCGGAAGTTCGCCCGAACCCGAAATAACTTTGCGCCGTTAATTTACCGATTTCCGAATCGTTGTAATAACCTGCAAAAGAAACACCCGTACTGGAAGAAATCACCGAATCGACGGCAATATTGGATAATTTCACCGTGAGCGTATCCACTAAAACCACTTTGGTTCGCGGATCAACCAAATATCCCCCCACGTTTAATTCTTCGTTTTTGCACGAACCGAACAATACTCCGAGCAACAATAACCCCGGATAAATAATTTTTGTCATATATTTTTTCGTCAACCCGAACGGGTCTTTTTTAATGCAACGTTTAAATACAACCGGCATGAACCTGCAATCCTTTTAGTTCGATCAACTTCGGCAACTCCTTTTTAACGGACTTGGCCGATACGGCCGCGGGAAAACCTCCCGTTTGGATATATTCGATAACGGCTTGCAAACATTCCTCGCCCTTTAATGTTTCCGAATCGACGCCGAAATCGTGATAAAGATCGTCATCTACGGCATGATCCGGAGATATTCCGTTATAATATCCTCCTTTACCCGCACTGTTATCGAGCCGGAAAGTGATCGGAAACAAAATCCACTCGGGTGTTTCTCCGGCTTTCAACTCGTCCGTCGGAGGATAAACAAAACCCATCATTCCCACCGGCTTACCGTTCGTACTCGTACCTATCGTGAATATCTCGCCCGGAAAAAAAGGCTCCAAACAATTGATCAACTCTTCGCTTGCCGATGCGGTATTATGTGACGTGATAAAAAATAACCGATTTAAGTTTAACGCGGAAACATGTCGTTTTATTTTACGAACCTCATCTTTCCATCCGGAAATTCTTTGCTTGGTCAAATCGCTGTATACTTGTTTGGCAAACACAACACTGTCGGAGCCCGCCGCAAACGGCAACAAACATTCCGCCATACGATCGGCAACATCGACATCGCCGCCGCCGTTATAACGTAAATCCAAAACAAGATCGGTAACCCCTGCCGAGGAAAAATCGGTTAATGCGGCAACAATACTTTCTTCGGATACGGTAAGAAAGCTGTTGTAAATCAGATATCCGACTTTATTTCCGTCGAATTCGTACACTTCATTACGAAGAATCGCGCTTATCGTAAACGTTCCCGCCGAGATGGTTTTTTCCGTTCCTCCGCCGATCGGATTACCTTCTCTGTCGGCAAAAAGGTACGTATTACTTTCTTTTGCCAATTCCGTGTTTAGTTTTTCCAAATCCGCATATAAAGCATTGTCATTGGTATAAAACGGTTGAATCGCTTTTTTTCCGTTAACGGTCAACAACTCATAACCTCGTTCAACTCCGGCATTTGCCATCGGCGATCCCGGATATACCATACAAATCCGAACGGAATAACCGGTTTCCTCGGTATAGGTCAAATCCGGGATATATCCAAATCCCGTCTCTTTTCCTTCGTCCATCAATCCCGTAAATTCTTTGAAAGGCAACATGGCGCCCCACCGATCATATCGTCCCGAATTTCTATCGGCGGTCGATGCTCTGCTTCTATTGTATTTCAGATATTCGAAATATTCCTCGGGAGTCAGCGTTAACGGAATTCGGTTTTGGATGTATGTATTCGACTCTCTGTTCCAATAATAAAAATAATAGTATAATCCTTGAATGTATTGATATAATTCAGTATCTACGGTCGGTGTTTCTACCGGTTTATCCTTTTCGCACGCGGGAAAAGCCACGGCAAAAAACGCCATAACAAAAAACACACCGATTCGTCCAAGTTTTCCGACCGATGTTTTCATTTTATCCGAGAAGTGTATCATAACCTTCAACCGTATTATATTAATACAAACCAATATTTTTTTTTTATCATCGGGAAATCCAATCGACCAAAAAACATAATATTGATGCAAAAAACATTTTTACGCCGATTAATACGCCATTAAGCGGACTACTTGTTTCATCTATAAAAAATAGAATATTAAAGGCATAAAATAACATTTGGTAGAATATATTTTGAGATCAAACAATGTCAAAATACATTTGGTGCGATTTGGAAAATATAAGCAACACACACAATAAAAAAACAAAACGCCCGTTTTGGGATGTAAAATTAATATTAATTATTTGAATGAAAACATATAAATGGTTTTTTCCCGTATTGGCGGCAGTAGTACTGAGGGCTTGTAAGGGTGAGAGTGAAGAAGAATTGGTGGGCAACTGGACCAGACAAGGTGACTTTGCGGGTCCGGCGCGTACTTATGCCGCATATTTCACCATCGGCAACAAAGGGTATGTGTGCTGCGGATACAACTCGTATAAAACTCGTCTCAGTGATATGTGGGAGTTCGACAATGATCCCTCCAGCCCCAATCCCGGATGGAAGCAAATGACCAAGTTTCCGGGTGGCGGACGCCAACAAGCCGTCGGATTCGGTGCAAACGGCAAAGGCTATGTGGGTACCGGGTGGTATGTGGATGGAGATAATGAGGATCAAGTCATGAACGATTTTTGGGAGTTTGATCCGACCGGCACTACTACGAATGATGATGGAACTGTTACACAGGGATCTTGGAAGGAAATTGCCAAGTTTCCCGGAACCGCGCGTCACAGTGCGGTAGCTTTCACCCTAAAAGATGCCAACGAAAAAGAATACGGATATGTGGGAACCGGGTATACGGGAGACAACAGTCAAGAGAAACTCATTCTTAAAGATATTTGGCGATATGACCCCGCCAATGATACATGGACACAAATTCCGGATTATAACGGAAGCAAAAGATATGCGGCCACGGCTTTCGTGATCGACAATAAAGCGTACCTCTGTACGGGCAGAAGTTCCAGCGGAAGTGCCGTGGTTGATTTC
>JAVBNP010000102.1:0-7584 GCA_031551455.1 Bacteroidales bacterium
AATAAGCCGTTCCCCGTTGCACATCCGACTCGCCGACATGTGTCGCCACTTCGCACTTGATTCCGTGATCGCTGCAAAAACGTTTAAAATACCGAACACTGCCGCGCGGATGCGACGACGAATCGGGCAGATACATCACCATTCGGTTATATTTTCGAATTTGCGGCAACCCTGCCGCCAAACAATCATATAATGCGTGATCGAAATCTTGACAGACGTATGAGTAATTTTCCGCTTTATACTTTCCCCAATCCAAAATCAACAATTTTCCGGGATCGATTTTTCGCAACGTATCGCTGATCTTGCCGTTGTCGAAATTCATTACCACGTACATATTGTAACGCCCCAAACTGTCATTGATGACCGATTCAAAAACGCGTAGATTATAGTGGTGAAACAACAAATCGATGGTATACCCTTTCGGAAGTCCCGTTGCAAAAGAGTTGTAAAGCACATCCTTGAAAGGCGAAAAAGTATCAAGCAACATGAAGACTTTGTTTACCGAACCGTTCACGTAGTAACCTTTGGTCGGTGTGGAATCAACCAATCCGCGTCGCTTTAATTCGGTGTACGCCTTGAATACCGTATCGCGCGACACTTGGCTCTCTTTGCTCAACAGATTGATCGACGGCAGCAAATCGCCCGTCTTATATTGCTCTTGACCGATGGCTCCGGTCAAAGCATCGATCAACTGTCGAAGCTTTGTTCCTTCTTGCGTGAATTCTATCCTCATTATTTATCTTCTATAAATCAGAAAGATGATTCAAACGAATCAGCTATGCTGTGCTGACCTGTGCTGATGCGAAAATAGGGATTATTTTTGATAATCCAAAACTTTTTTATGCCGACTATTGATCGGAACTTAATATTTCAAAGATTCAATATTTTATCGGCATCTTCGGAGAAGAGAAAGGTCATGATTCCCTTAGCGGGGGATTTCTCTCGCGGTAATGTACTTCCGAAAAAATTTAAATAACAATTTTTCGGATATGACGTTAATGACAAGGGGATTTGATCGATTTTTGAAAAACATTAAAATCTTTCCTTTTCTTTGATCTCAAAATCAAACATCAATGATTTATCATACGATTAAGATTCTTTTTCTCGGGCTTATTTGCTTGTTCGATACAACAATGTCCCAAGCCGAGGAATACGAGTTGCATGATTCCGTCGCTGCCGCATCGTCTCATTGTCGGAAGGCGGCAACGATTACCGGCATTGTATTGCCGTCATTGATGGTGACTTACGGAGCAGCATCATTTTATGTCGACGGAATTCGTCAATTGGATTACGACACATATAACGAGCTTCTTGAGGATAGTTATTTTTGGCACGGTTCGGCCGACAATTATGTTCAATTTGTGCCCGCGGCGGCGGCTTTCGTTATGAAACTCACAGGGGTAAAAAGTCATGACAAGATGACGGATATGTTGATCATTTACGCACTAAGTAACGTGTTGGAGGGCGGCATCGTATCGGCAACCAAATACCTGACGAAACGCGAGCGTCCCGATGGTTCGAACAATCATTCCTTTCCGTCAGGACACACGGCTACGGCATTTGTCGCGGCCGAGTTTTTACACCAAGAATTCGGCGATCGATCGGTATGGATCAGTGTCGGCGGATATACCGTAGCTTTGATGGTGGGTGCATCGCGTATTTTAAACGACAAACATTGGGTAAGCGACGTGGTAGCGGGCGCCGGTATCGGCATTCTTTCCACAAAAGCAGTTTATTGGGTGTATCCGCATCTGCAAGGCTTATTCAACAAAAAAAACAAAAACCGCCAAGCGTACGTTTTTCCGTCATGTGTCGACGGAAAAATATGCTTGGGATTTTCATGTCGGTTTTAACGATTTGCCTCGAATTATTCGAAGCTGATCGACTGAAAAATACAAAACTATTGAATTTAAAATGTTTCAGTCGCTCGGTAAAACATAAGTTTGCTCAAAGAAGCGGGAAACCGTATCTTTGCAATTATTATTCAAAATTAAAATCGAATAAGATGAAAAATGTTTTTCTCGGAATGGATCATCCGGCCATTGCGGCCAAAGATGTGAAAGCATTGACCAAATGGTATTGTGACGTGTTGGGGTACGAAATCATTGCACAAACCGATAAGCCCGTGTATATCATCAAATCGCCCGACAATACATATATTGAAATGATGCCGGAAGACGGTTCCGCCCGTCCGCAACGCGCGTTGTGTACTCCGGGATTATCGCATTTGGCTTTGCGTGTGAGCGATATGGACAAGGCAATGGCCGAACTCGACAAACACGGGGTACCGTGGGAAGGTCCCGAATTCGGAGCCGTCGGCGGCGGACGCATTCGCAATTTTGCCGATCCCGAAGGCAACGTATTGCAAATTGTTCAGAGATAGCGACAATTGTCGATATTCTCAATGAATATATTGCAAGTCCTTACCCCGAACGATATATTCCTGTGGGTCGGTAAAAATTGGCAGGAACTTCTCGCCGTTATCAGCGGATTGTTATATATTTGGCTGGAAATAAAGCAAAAATCGAGTATGTGGGTCGTAGGATTTGTCTCCTCGCTCATTTTTGTGCTTGTTTTCTTCCGAGCCAAACTGTACGGCAGTATGGCGTTGTACATTTACTACGTGGCGGTAAGCGTTTACGGTTGGTATTGTTGGCGTTATGCCCGAAAATCCGACGGTGTGGTAACGGAGCTGTTTATCAGCCGATTACAAATGTCTTTGGCACTTATTCTTACGGCAATATCCGCCGTTCTGTATGTCGGAATCAGCTATACGTTGAAACATTATACCGATTCGCCCGTCCCGTATTACGATGCGTTGGAGGTTTCGCTCAGCATCGTCGCCACATGGATGTTGGCGCGTAAAATTTTAGAACATTGGGGGCTGTGGATTTTTATCAATTTCTTCTCGTCGGCATTGTGTTTTTATCGCGGACTCTATCCTACCGCCGGACTTTTTATCGTCTACGGTATCCTGTCGATTACAGGGTTGATTAAATGGAAACAATCATACAATAGCGATATCGAATGACCGCTATACCTCTCTTTCGTCCTCACCGTACGGTGATTTTAGCCAACGGGGCGTTTCCGCAACATCCCGCTCCTTTGTCGTTTTTGCAAAATGCTTTGCGGATCATTTGTTGCGACGGAGCTACGGAAGCATTGTTGCAATACGGCCTCGAACCGCATTTTATCGTCGGCGATTTGGACAGTTTGTCGCCGGAAATAGAACAACGCTACGGCGACATACTGCACCACGATCCCGATCAAGAGATTAACGACTTGACCAAAGCGGTTCATTTCTGTATCAAAAATCGTTGGACGGATATTACGATTCTCGGCGCCACGGGAAAACGCGAGGATCACAGCTTGGGCAATATTTCATTATTGGCCGATTATGCCGAAAATGCCGATGTGCAAATGATCACCGATTACGGTGTTTTTGTACCGATGCGACAATCGGCGCGTTTCGAGAGTTTTCCGGGTCAACAGGTTTCCATATTCAGCCTTACGCCCGATACAGTTGTTACTTTTCGCGGATTGAAGTTTTTGCTCGTCGGAAAAAAAATTTCCTCGTGGTGGCAAGGCTCATTAAATGAAGCGTGCGGCAATGAATTCGACATCGATATGGACAACGGAAAGGTATTGGTGTTTCGCGAGCACGGCGAATAACGTTTTTTCTTATCGATAACGTTATCGATCATAAGAGATCTTTCATGGCAACAACGGGAATGTCTCTCGTATTCCGAACCTCCAATATCGGTCGATTGTCCCGATAAGCATATCCGTTCATTTCTTCCAACGGCCAAACAATCGGCGCAAGACACAAAACGGCCGCTTTAAATCCCTGCATGATCGCTCCCGGATTACCGGTATGCGCCGAATTTACCGCTTCGTTTTCGATCACAAAAGGTTTATCGAATCCCGATTTCATCAATGTTTCGAGAAAATCGCGCCAATCCGTACCGTCACTGCCTCCGAAACCCGGCAACATCGCTTCGTAAGAATACCTGTCCCAGTCGTGTTCCGCAACGGGCACTCCCGCTTGTCGGGCAAGATCCGGATGAACGTATTGCTTCGGGTACAGATCTCCCCAATATATGCTTGCTTGATTTTTTAATTTTCGTGTTGCTTTCACGTGTACTCTATGTAAGCGATTCATGTCCGTGTTTTTAATAACATCCGAAGGGTTAATATTTTGCCAAACATCGTGCGAAGGGTCATACGTTTCGCCGTGCGCTTTACTCGGAATAAGCGCGTACATCAATTTTCGAGCGGCAAGCGTGCCCGGAAGATTATTGTATGTGAAAGGCCATGTTTTCGGTCGCCATCCTTCCATGGGGCAATTTTCGTAAATGACGGTAACCCCGAGATCTTCGGCGTATTTAATGATGGGTGCGAATATTCGTTGGTATTCGTAAAGATTTTTCTCGAAACCGCCGTCTTGAACCCCGAGTTCATCGTTATATCCCACGAATGTCCCGACCTTGACGTCATTATCGTCTCCTCCGCACAAATGCGCAATGCGAATCAATTTCAACAAATGATTTTGGTTTATGATCCTTTCTTCGGGATTACCTCCGATAAGATTTTCATACGATCCCACGGAAAAACGAAGCCCTTCGCGATTAAATCGATCCAAAAGTAGTTGGGCTTGTTCCGGACCGAATGCATCGTAATCAAGATGCGTTGCCGTATGATCGCTTCGGGAACCGCTTCTCGGAAAAACGCAGATTTCCAAACCCCGGACGCCAACCTCTTTTGCTTTTGAAATAATTTCGTCGAGCGAAAGCGATTTAAAAGCGGATGTCATTAACCATATTTGATTGTTCATGGGATTGCGAATAAGTTGTTTTTGTCGGGATAATTGTATTTTACGATAAACGAGCTTGTCACGACAAACTCGTCTTTCAAAGGTACGGATTTTTACGATCCGTCGGACACGACGAAATATGCCAGAAAACAAAACGTATATTCCGGACTTACACTATCTTTGACGCGATTTTAATTCATCTTTAATTTCGAAAACAATTCATCATGAAATTCAAAACACTTTTCATCTTAACGGCATTTGCATTATTGATTTGCTCATGTTCCGGTTCGCGCAAAGGGACAAAAAGCACTTCGCCTTATTTGACGGAAGAAACGCAAAAAGACATCACCGTTCGCAGGGAAGCCGTAAAACCAATCGATAATACCGACAAAACCGTTTATCGTTATTATGTGATTATCGGATCGTTTGAAGTTATCGGTAACGCACGGCAATTCAAAACCGATTTGATTAAAGACGGCTTTTCTCCCGTCATTCTCGAAAATGAAAACGGATTGTTTCGCGTGTCCGTAGGTGCCTTTAACGAAGAAAAGGCTGCCAGAAACAAAATTGCACAAATACGTACAAATTATCGCAAATACGAAGATGTGTGGTTACTTATCCGAAAATAAGTTCACGGAACAATAATAAATTACCATCGGGATAAGCCCGAAAAATCTCGATAAACAACAAAAAAGCCTTGCATTTAAAAGTGTAAGGCTTTTTATATTATTTCGATAGATCTTTAACAAATCCTATCAAGTTTCGAAAACCTAATAGGGTTTAAATTCAAAGATTTCCTCCGTCCTTCAAGAAGTGTACGTCGCCCCCTCTCTATTTGGGAGAGGGGGACGGGGGGTGAGGCCCTTACTCATTCGGCAACCGGTATATCGGCCCCGTGTTAATACCCGTATTCACCGTAACATCCTTCTTTCCCGCTTCGCCGGTACATCCGGTCACCGTATTGGTCACCGTTACTTCGATGGTTCCGAGGCCGATGCCGCCGGGCTGTACGGTGATGGAGCGGGTGCCGGCGCCTGAGATGATCGTCCAGCCCATGGGGACTTTCCACGTATAAGTTGCGTTATCCGGATAAGCATCGGCGCCCAACGGTTCGGTTGCCGTGTAGGTTACCGTTAGGCCGACACAGGCGGAAGCCGGGCCGGTGATCGTCGGTTTGGCCGGTTTCTTGTACACCGCCAACGGCAGAATGCTCGCCTCGCCCGCGCCGCACATGTCGCTTACACCCCGCACCGAAATGAATCCCGACGTTATCGAACCGTCGATGAAATCCACGTACACCTCGTTGCGATCGCTTTCGCCCGAGAACGCCGCGCCGGTCGGGATGGTCCATTCGTAACGGTCGACGCCGGGGATGGCCGCGATGCCGAATCGTACGCCTTCCGAAGGCAAGCATATTGTCGACGGGCCGGAGATGACGCCCGCTTTCTCGATTTTGTCGAGCACAGTGATTACAGCCGGTTGCGAGAACGTCGTATCGCAATTGCCCGCTACCACAGCCGCACGGTAACGCATTTCGCCCGCATCGGCAATCGTTACCGTAAGATCGACGGTTGTGCGCTTCGGATTATACGAACGCCATGTGACGCCTTTATCCGTGCTGTATTGCCAATTGACGATTTTGCCGATGTAATCCTTCGCCTTCAAGGTGAATTCTTTGCCCGTGCAGGCGTTCAGCGTTGCCGGTTCGACGGCGCCGCCCGTGGTCGACGAAACCACATTCACTTTCAATGATGTCGAGAACGCATTCGAGCAATCGCCCATCGCCACCTCGGCGCGGTATTCCCAAATGCCGCCTTCATCGGGCGTAACCGTAATTTCCGCCATCGTCTTGTCGATATTCGTCCATGTCGTGGCGCCCGTCGACGTATTACGCATCTGCCAACGCACGATGACGCCTTTGTATTCTTCGAGCGTCATCTTGAAACTCTTGCCCGAGCACAGATATTCGGGAACGTTGCCCGTCACTTTGCCTCCGACGGCCGCCGAAATAACCGTGATGGTTGCCGGCGCCGACGGTTCGGGGCCGCGGTCGCCGTCGTAGATCTTGGCGCGGTATTGCCATTTACCCGCAATGTTCGGAACCACCTGCAACATGGTCTTGCTCGTCGATCCGGTCACCGTTGTCCATTGCGACGCCGATCCGTCCTCGTAGATGATGCGAAACTCCCACGTACCGACGCGCTTCGAGAAACCGTCCGCGCGAAGATCGATCGTCGGAACCCGTCCCAGACATACCGAAACGGAATCGGGCAACACCACGCCTCCCACCGGTTGATCGCCCGTGTCGATCGGCGGCTTGTTCGATATTTTCAGGTCGAACGTGTGCGTGATCGCCCATTTGCCTTTTTCGTTCAACGAACGGATATAGAGCGTGTGCAGACCTTCGTAGTTCGGATTGTTCTTGTCGGCCTCGGTCACCACATCCGACACATCGACGTTGAACACCTTGTTGATATTGATGTCGGGCGACACCGGTATCGGTTTGCCTTTGCCGAATCCGGGGTCGTTGTCGATGAAATATTCGATGCGGACGATGTCCGGAAGCCGCTTATCGGGCGTCAGTTTCGCGAACGTGCCGTATTGCGTGATGCTCCACGTTTCGTCCTCGTTGATTGCCCGTACGTACAGGGTATGTACGCCGTCGGGCAGGTCGGCCGTCGGCACGAAGAACTTGCGGCTTGTCAATTCCGCTGCCGGAGTGATGTTCACCGGGTTGGCTTTGCGGAAGCCGGGGTCTCTGTCGATAAACC
>JAVBNP010000147.1:0-10110 GCA_031551455.1 Bacteroidales bacterium
TTTTCTTTCTTATTTCCCCAAAACCGTCACCGTTTTTGGAGGCGCAAAGATACCGCTTTTTTTATTCCCGCAAACTTTTTTGAAGAATTTTTTGAGAAATTTTTGGTGTTTCTCCCCAATCCCTTTCGTCCGAAGTACTTCTATCCGATATCCCCTGTCAAAGAACCGCCTTTTTTCAAAAGCGGCTGCAAAGGTAAACCCTTTTTTATCCCATCCAAAAAAAATCATAACCTTTTTTGAACTTTTTTTAGCCCCGATTGTATCTCCAAAATTCAAATCGCTGCCCGTCACATATGTACCGAAAACAAAACATCCGTGATCCATCGAGAAAAATCAAGCTCCCTCTACCGACCATGTCAAAAAACTTATTCCCCCTCCTCTGCCAAATAGCGAAAAAGGATTACAAAGATACGAAAACTCCCAAACCGTAAAGATTGGTTTATTTTCCGAGGCGGTTAGAAATTATTTAAATTTTCAAACTGTCCTTTCAGGAAGCGTTTTTGTACGAGATGCCATTTCTTAACCCGAGGCGTTGCCATCGGGCTAAAATAAGTTAGCCTTCCAGGCTGATTTTATTTCAATAAGGACTGAAAGTCCGGATTAATTCAACCTGATGGCAACGCCCCGGGTTAAGATAAATTTCCAAATTTCCGGCACGCCGGAGGTGCAACTTAATCAAATCAAAATATCAAATTTAAACAACATCTTATCTGCCGGCGCTTTTAAACATGCGCGACAGTCTGATATTGAACGGGAACGTTTTTTCTTTGTTCAGCGACAACCAAATGAATCTCGGGGCGCCGACAACATGATCTTCGGGCACGAAACCCCAATAACGCGAATCGAGCGAATCGTGACGATTATCGCCCATCATCCAATAGTAATCCATTTTAAAGGTATAACTGTCGGCTTTGGCTCCGTTAATATATATGTCGCCGTTTTGTATTTTCAAATCGTTTCCTTCGTATGCGGAGATTATACGCTCGTACATGCTAATGTTGGAGGTGTCGATTTTTATCGTTGCTCCTTTTTTCGGTATCCACAACGGACCGAAATTATCCAAATTCCAAGCGTAACGCGCATCATGCGGAAATATTTCGCTTTCGTATGCTCCCTCGGGTTTTATTTTCTTCTCCACCGATTGTACATTCGACATGTTCTTCACGGCTTCCGCATTTGCGTCGGTTAACGGAATTTCGAATAAACCGTTTCCCGAATCGTGCACATCGTCTTTATAGATGTCCAATTTTTCAAGTGTTCGGGGATTAATCCGCGAACCGTCGGTTTGTACCAAATAACGAAATTGAATGTTTTCAAACGTTTCTTGCAGCTTACCGTTAATATATACTCGGGTATTTACGATTTTTAACGTGTCGCCGGGAACGGCCACGCAACGTTTAATATAATTATCGCGTTTATCGACGGGACGTACCGTTATTTCGTATCTGTCGAGTATTTGTTTTCGGGCGATGCTCATGTAATGATCGAAAGGGCGAACGGGCACTCCCGTAAATTGATCATTGGCGGCCAAACTTTCGGCACAACGACGTTTTTGAAGATAATAACTATCCGATTGATAGTCCACAAGGACCGTATCGCCTTCCGGAAAATTAAATACCACGATATCGTCATTTTTAATATGCGTAAAACCCGCCAAACGCTTATACGGCCATTTAATCCATTCCACGTACGATTTTGTGTCTTTGGTCAACGGCATGGTATGTTGTGCAAACGGGAACGAAAGCGGAGTATTGGGAATTTTCGGTCCGTATTTCAATTTACTGACAAACAGGTGGTCGCCTATTTGCAATGTTTTTTCCATGGAACCGGTCGGAATCTTGTAATTCTGAAATATGAATATGTTGATCAACGTAACCGCGATAACGGCAAATATCAATGCATCGATCCATTCCACCGCTTTACTGTTGGGTCCGTTTCGTTTCTTCCAAAAAGTCCAGTTAACCTTTTTGGAGACATAAATGTCGAATATAACGGGTACACCGAGCAACAACCACCAACTGCCCACCCAATAAGTCCATAGCAAATATAAAATTGCAACAAATCCGAATTTAAAATATTTATCGGACAATATTTTTACGATTCCGTGTACTTCTTTTTCTTCTTCCGCTCCTTTGCCGTTTGTGTCTTTTTTGGTGCGGAGATTCTTATCTTTTATGTCTTTCATGGGAATTGATTACTCGGTTAATGAGCATAAAACGCTCTTGTCGGTTGCAAAAATAGTAAATATCGTCATTCGTAAACCGGGTGCAAAGGAAATAGTTAAAATCCCGGCGCCGAATCGAGATTACCGCAAAACATATCGAACGAATTTTGAATTCGACAACCGTTGAGGTCGTCGAATTCAAAACACAACAAACCTTATATTTTCAACAAATCTTTCATGGTGAAGATACCCTTCTTGTCATATATGTATTCACCGGCCAACACCGCACCCAACGCAAATCCCTTTCGCGTATGAGCGGTGTGAATGATTTCGATATCATCGATTTCGGAAGTATACTTGACGCTATGTGTTCCGGGAACATTATCTTCACGCACCGCACGTATGGGAATCTCATCAATTCCGTTGCCTCGATTAAGTTCCCATTTTTTGAAACGGGAAGTCTCGTCGATGACGCCTTCGGCCAAAGTGATGGCCGTTCCGCTGGGAGCGTCCAACTTTTGCGTGTGGTGTATTTCTTCCATTTCAATCCGGTATTCGGGAAATCGATTCATCATTCCGGCCAATCGACGATTTATTTCGAAAAAAATATTCACGCCGATGCTGAAATTCGAAACGCAAAGCATGGAACCTCCAAGCTCCGAACAAAGGTATTTAACTTCGTCCAAACGATCGTACCATCCGGTTGATCCGGAAACCACCGGAACACCGAATTCGATACAACGGGTAATGTTAGCAAAAGCCGTTTCGGGTTTCGTAAATTCGATGGCAACTTGGGCTTTTTGAAGATTTTCGCGCGTAAAATCCCCCAAATTATCTACATCGATTTTCAACACGACCCGATGTCCCCGTTCAACGGCAAGCGTTTCGATTGTCTTGCCCATTTTTCCGTACCCGATTAATGCGATATCCATAAACCGTTTAATTAATTTCCGTAAATTACTACAAAATTAAAAAATCACAATTCTCGCAATATTGCGAAAATTGTCCTTAATACAATTCAACGACATAAGGCATGCGTGTTTGTACGCCTTGCATGTCGAATATGCTTTTCAATTGATGATAATGAGGATAGAATTCGCCCAATTCCCTGCGTACGGAACGAGTTTTCATATCCTCGGTCAAGCTCGCCAACAATGTTTCCAAAAGAGATGTGGTTTGTTTGGGAAATTCCACGATTTCGTAATCGGCAATACCCGCTTTATCGGCAGCAATGCGAACAGCATCCGTAAGACCTCCGAACTCATCAATTAAACCTATTCGTTTGGCATCAACGGCGCTCCAAACACGTCCTTGTCCTATTTCGTCAACCGCCTCTTTGGTCATGTTGCGCCCGGTAGATACTCGCGTAATAAACGTATCATAGGTCCTTTCCACCTGCCGTTGCAACAACTGTTCTTCTTCGGCGGAAAGCGGTCGCATGGTACTGATAAAATCCGAATGTTTATTGGTATTCACCGCGTCGTATGTCAAACCCAATTTATTGTTCATGAATCCTTTCAAATTGGGGATCAAGCCGAACACTCCGATGGAACCCGTAATGGTTGTCGGATCGGCAATAATCACGTCGGCTTGCGTGGCAATATAGTACCCGCCCGATGCCGCAACATCTCCGAAGGAAGCAATCACCGGTTTTACTTGCGAGGCCAACTGAACCTCACGGCTGATGATGTCCGATGCCAAAGCGCTTCCGCCACCCGAATTGATGCGAAAAACAATTGCCTTGACGGTGCTGTCGCTGCGAGCCGAACGAATGGCTTTCGACATGGTTTCGGACATGATACCTTCCGATCCTTCGCCCGGCATGATATCGCCTTCGGCATAAACAACGGCTATTTTATCGGGTGCGGATTTGGCGGGGCTTGTTTTGGAACGCTCGTATTTGGATAAACTGATGATTTGGAGATCATCAACAGACTTTGCTCCCGTTTTCTCCGACAATTCGGTCAATACTTCGTCTTCATATTTCAATCCGTCAATCAACCCTTTATCCAATGCCGATGGTGCGTCGTACACTTCCAATTTGTCGATCCATGCGTTGAGTTGAGACTCGGATAAATTACGCGATTCGGAAATGCTTGTCAACAAAGAATGCCAAATGGAACCGACATACGATGCCGTTTGTTCCCGGTTTTCCTTACTCATCGACTCGAGCATAAACGGTTCGACCGCACTTTTAAATTTCCCGTGACGAATAATCTGAGCTTCAATATCTAATTTTTCCAACGCTTTTTTGTAAAACATTATTCGCGAACTCATCCCTTTAAACAGGAAATCGCCTTCGGGATGCAGGTATATCTTATCGGCAACGGTGGCCAAATAATAAGCCTTTTGCGAATAGGAAATGCCGTAACCGATAATGAATTTCTCGGATTTTTTGAATTCGAGCAACGCATTACGGATTTCTTCCACCGCGGCCATTCCGGCGGGAATGGATGACAGTTCCAAATAAATGCCTTTAATCTTGGGATCGGTTCCGGCCGTTTTGATGCTTTCCAGAATTTTGTTCAATCCGTCCGTCCTGCGCGGCTGCATATTCATGTAATCGAAATTCGGTATGGTGCCTTCGGGCGCACGTTCGGCAATCGGGGCATCCAATTCGATTTTCAACACGGTATTGTCTTTTACCGTAACGGGCACTTTGCCGAACGAGGCCATTGCGGTAACGACGCCCATCATAAGAAAAAATAACGCAACCAAAGCGGCTATGCATCCCAAAAAGGACGCGATGAAATATTTTAAAAACTTAACCATGATACTATATGTTATAAGATTAAAATAACGCCGAAAAACAAAAAAGCCCCGCGTCGGGGACTTTTTATCGTGTCTATAATGTTTTGACGTGAGATAAAATCCCTACGGCCGACCCCTGTTTCCCGTCTTTAACCGAGATAAAAATCAAATAGACGGCCGTTTTGCTGCAATCGAAATCGAAACTTTGGTAATCTTTCCCCGTTTCGGGATTAAAGGAACTGCCCATCAGTTTATTTTCGTCGTACAACTGCAATATTGCTTCTCCCGAGGATTCTTCATCCGTACAAATGGTGAATCGATAACGATTTCCTTTACGCAATGCAACGGCTTTCCGGTATATGGGAGCACGTTGCCCGTCCTCCGCTCCCGCCAATTGTGCCACGTAGTCGGACATAAAAGTGACGTCGCCTGCCGCTTTGGCACACAAATCAACCCGTTGCGCTTCCGTCTGGGCCTTTGCCGAAGGTGAAAAGAAAGCGGCGGTGATTACAAATAATGCCAAGAAGAATATTTTTTTCATTCGTATCATCATTTTAAAAAGATTCAAACATGAATAATTGTTCAACGCCGTGTTCACGCCAAACTTGTCATGCCGTATTTTATCATTTGATTAACTTGTTCCTGATTATTTCCGCCCGGTTAACAATATCTTTCATCTGTTCTTCGGTATAATGCACCGTACTCGTTTCCGTTTGTACAATGGTTAACATTCCGTCCACTTCAACCGCTTTCGGTTCACCCACCTCAACGGTAATCTTAATGCCGTCATAAATAACCTTCAACGCATCCATTTCGGCAATCAAATCGGAAATATATTTTTCGTTCTGATAATTCTTGAGAATCAACAACAATTGGTTGAAAATAATCTTCTGTTCACCGATGCTTTCCGCCAGACGTGCATTGGGACGTTCTTTCAAAAACTGCGTGGACAAATACAAACCTTCAACCCATACGCCCGCTACCATCAAAGCGCTGAGATTTCCCCGATTGTTTTTCTGAAGATATTTGTCCATTTTGTTGAAACTCTGTTGCGAGATATACACCAACGAATCAATATCTTGATTATTGGTTGCCAGGCGTTTCAACGTGGTAAAATCAAAGAATTGTCCCACATTGATCCCGTCCGCCAAATTTTTCATTGCGGTAATGTAGTCCAACACCATCGATGTTTTGCCGTACATGTTCAAATAGCCTAAATCGGCGCCGAAAACACCTAAATTTAAGGCCTTTGCATATGCCGTGTTATAGTTCGACACGTTTTTGGTGGTTGCCAAATACTTTTGCGAAAAGGGAACCCCCAAACTCTTAATCAGTGAAGCCATCTCGATGGGTGAGGAAATGTTGCTCACCATTTCCTGCATCACGTTATCCGAGACTTTCAATTGACCTGCGGTACGAACCGAATCGGGAATATTAAACTCGTCCGGGGTTTTCCGGCTGCAAGTGGTGCAAGATGTGAGACCTTGCAAAATCAACGCCGCAAAAAGAATGACAGACAATGATTTGTTAGCCATGAGATAATTTATTTTTAAGGACACAAAGTTAAAAATTATTTTTTGATTCGTATGTTGCCGAAAAAATTCATCATTCTTTTCAGCAAATCATAATATAATGTCACATACAACAATGCGGAAAAGAGCCAAATAACACATATGTTAAACCAATATGTGTCGAAGAAGGTTCCCGCAAAGTACTTCCTCGGCGCAAAAAAATGCGTCCGTATGTTTACGGGGCTTGTGGCAGCGGGATCTTTATAAATCGGATCGATTTGTTGAACAAGTTCATGGTCAAATTCCAATATTTTGTTCTTCTCAAACGACTTTTTTACGATCTCGCCCAAATGTTCGTTTTGATATGCATTTTTAAGATAGGTATACAGTTGAGCGTTTTTATCCAACATGTATCCGATTACTTGTTCTTTTTCGGTGTTGGCAAGGGTAAATTGTTCCGAATAATATGTTTCCGTTTGTGCGATAAAATCCTGCAAATTGAATGCGACATCCAAATCGAATTTTTCGGGAACCAGTGAAGCGACATCGAACGTTGCTCCAGGACGGATTATCAGTTCTTTTTTCACTTCATTTTGCAACACTTTTAAAGCGTTAACGTTTTTTTCGACTTTTCCTTTTTCGACCAATTCGTCGTAACAAAGGTTAAACCGCTTTTCCAGTTCGGGAATCAAATATACTTGTCGAAAATCGGCCAAGCTTTCGCGTTTCTCGATATCATAAAAATATTTTTCGAAACGGTTATCCTTATATTGATGCACCATCAACGCTTCGTAGGACCAACGGGTAACCATGAATTCGGCAACCAAGGGAACTTTATTGACGCTGCCGACGTTTCGGTTCAATTTGTCGAAGCTGAACATGGCGCCGCTGAGCACCATCATGGGAATCATCAATAACGGAATAATAATGTAAATGGTGACCGCCGAATTGAACGAAGCGGAAATATTCAATCCCAATATGTTGGCAAATACCGCCGTGGAAAACAATGCAAGCCAATATGCAAAATACATTCCTTTCACTTCCAGGATGGTCTTGGCAAGTAACACAAACATAATCGACTGCAAGGCCGAAATGGCGATCAATATCAGTATTTTGGATACAAAATAACTTGATTTGCTGAGATTCAGAAAAGCTTCACGTTTGAGAATTTTTCGGTCGCGGAATATTTCCTCGGCGCTCACGATCAATCCCAAAAACAAAGCAACTATGAGGCTCATGAAAATGAAAATCGGTATGTTCTCGTTTTCGCGAAAAATATACACATCCGACATGGGATCCGCAATGTAACGTATCACGTAAGCAAGGATAAACGCCAATACCGGAGCTTCGAGCATGGTAAGCAAAAGGTATTGCTTGTTGCTGATTTTCGAGAAAAAATCGCGAACGGTATAGATCCGAAGCTGCTTGAACCAATTCGGTATATTTAAGGCTTTCGGCGGCTTTTCGTGAATATTGTCCTGCGATTCGGGCACGAAATTTTGCTGATACAATTCCTCCCATTGCGGCGGCGATATTTTCCGCTTATCGGTGTATCGACCGAATTCATCGACCACTCGCGCCTCTATGATGTTGAATATAAGTTCCGGATTCACGTTCCCGCAAACGGGGCATTCGCCTACATCGCTGTTGATTTGTGCGTCGATACGCTTGAAATACATCACCGATTCCACGGGATTGCCGTAATAAATCAAATATCCGCCGGTATCGAGAATGATCATCTTGTCGAACATTTTGAAAATGTCCGATGACGGTTGATGAATCACCACAAAAATCAATTTCCCTTTGAGCACCAACTCACGCAAAAGGTCCATGACATTTTCCGAGTCGCTCGACGACAAACCGGATGTCGGTTCATCCACAAACAGAATGGATGGTTCGCGCAACAATTCCAACGCAATATTCAATCGTTTACGTTGCCCGCCGCTGATGGTTTTATTCAGAGGCGACCCCACTTTTAAATCTTTCCGGTCGGCCAATCCCAAACTGAACAACGTCTTGTTGACCAACGCCACCAACTCTTCTTCGCTTTTATCGCGGAAGCAAAGTTTGGCGTTATAATAAAGGTTCTCGAAAACCGTTAATTCCTCAATCAACAAATCGTCCTGCGGAATGTATCCGATGACGCCTTCGAGCTTATCTCTCTCGGTATGCAGATTGACACCGTTGATCAATACTTCGCCTTTCGAAGGTTTTTCCAGCCCGCACAGAACATTCAACAATGTGGTTTTCCCCGCACCGCTGGCTCCCATAATGCCGATAAGCTTTCCGTGACCTTCGGTAAAACTGATGTTACGTAATCCGACGGCGCCGTTGGGGAATTTAAAATCGATATCTTTTACCTCAAACGATATTTTATTGGCAGTGAGATCGGCCAAAAAGTGCGCCACCACATCACTGTAATACAGAGGCTTGCCTTTGGGCATTTTTACCGTGCTGCCGCCGGCAAAAAGATATATACGGCGTTTGTTCAAGCCCAACCCGTTAAGGAAAAGCGATTCGTCTCCCGTATATTTCAAAAAATAAAGATCGACGCTCGGTACGCGAAGGATGACAATAATTCCGCGAAGTTCTTCCGTTTTGATGAATTTGGCATTCGTACACGAAATCTCACTGCTTCCGGTAATCAAAATATCCGAAAGATCGAGTTCTTCGGGTTTGTTTTTCAGAACAAAGGTTTCAATGCTTTGAAATTCTTCTTTGGATACTTTAAAAACCTCGGCCACCGTATTAATAATGGCCATACGTTGATCGGAGAACTTGCGGTCGGCATTAACCAATTCGAACAAACGAACCAAAGAAACCACCTTTTGTTCTTGGGTCAGCGTCTTATTAATTTTCTTGCAAATGCCCAAAACGCGTACGGAATCCTTAACCGAAGTCAGTTTTACTTTTTTCTCCGGATCTTTATCCGTCTCTTCCGAGGATTGTTCATCGAACAATTTCAAGTATTCGCCGGCAGTTTCCTGATTGAGCTGTTGATTGAGAAAGCTCTCCACATACGCCCGTTCGCCGCTTAAAACGCCCTCGTCTTGTTTTACGATTAACGCAAACAACTGCATTAATGCCCTTAAAATCTCTTCGCTCATAGAATAATTTTATCTTTAAATGATACGCCCGTCAAAATCGCGGAAGTTCCGGTACAAGCAATAAATCAGTTAAGTTAAAATTTTATATCATTCATGTTTTACGAAAAAAAAACAATAATGTTACCTAAAATAACATAACTTTACGGAAAAGATTCGCAGGTATTTATTCCCATCGAAACGATTAGTGTGCGATCGGCTTTTGACCGAAGAATCCGACGCTTGATAATTTTCACAAAAATCAACCTTAAAGCGGCAATACCATTTAGCATTGTTTTTCAATAACATATGCCTTTTGATATTTTTCATTTTTCAACATTTTCCGCTTTTTTGTTCATTATCCGAAAAAATATCGAAAAAGATTGTAACCTCGATGTGTCATTTTCGTATATGTAGAATATAAAAATATAAACCACCGGGTCTAAGTATTAGTTTTTATCACCAAAAAAATGATATATTTGTGGCCGATAATTAAAATCTCACTCTTTACGTAAAGAGCTTTATGAGCTTCGATGTTAACCAGTTATTTGCCGAAATTTGCGAGGAGGGCGTATTTTATGCCTACCAAGGAGATATTTCG
>JAVBNP010000233.1:0-2717 GCA_031551455.1 Bacteroidales bacterium
TCTTTCAATTTATTTTCGAGCATTTGCGGCGATACATCCTTACCATTCGAGAGTTTAAATATTTCTTTTTTACGATCGGTAACCGTCAAAAAATCGTTTTTATCGAACATACCGATATCCCCGGTATGAAAATATCCCTCCGAATCGATTACCCGCGATGTCATTTCCGCATCTTTGTAGTAACCCAACATAACTCCCGGGCCTTTACAAAGAATCTCGCCGTCTTCGTCCAATTTTACTTCGGTGCCGTCGAGCACGGGCCCCACGGTTCCCGGTTTGGGCCGACCTCTGCGTAAATCGCTGACGGCAATAACGGGCGATGTTTCGGTAAGACCGTAACCTTCGAGCAAATCGATTCCCACGGCATTGAAAAGATTGGCCAAACGGGTTTGCAACGGAGCGCCTCCCGATACGATAATCCGTACCTGACCTCCCAAAACGGCCGTCCATTTCGGATAAACCAACCGACGAGCAATTGATAACCGTAATCGATAGATCAATCCTTGTTTTTTTCGGGGATCGTATTTCACGGCCACATCAACGGCATCGTTGAATATTTCCTTTTTGATTCCGCTCAATTCTTTTCCTTTGCCGACAATTCCCATGTAAATCCGTTCCAACAACCGCGGAACGGTATTAAATATGTGGGGCCGGACTTCTTTGATGTTTTCCATGATAGACCCCATATTTTCGGCGTAGTATATCGCAATTCCCAAATTCTGGAAATGGTAATTCATCGAACGTTCGTAAATATGGCTGACGGGCAAAAAACTTAATGCACGGCACCCCGTTGTCAAATAATTTCGGTCGCAGGTAGCTTTAAAATTACTTACGAGATTATCATGCGACAACAACACTCCCTTTGGGGTACCCGTAGTCCCCGACGTGTAAATAAGCGTTGCCGGATCATCGGGTTTCACGGAGTCTTTGATCTGTTGCACCAAAGGCAATAATTCATCAATACGATCGTGTCCCGCAACGGCTATTTCTTTCCAATTGTTTATTCCCTCGATGGTATTAAACGAATAAACATGTTTCATCGAAGAACTTGTTTCGAACAACGGTCGTAACTTTTCCAACAACAGTTTATCCGAAACGATCAACATTTTAGGCTCGGCATGATTCAGAATATACCGGTACTCTTCCAAGCTGATGGTGGGATATATGTGTACGCAACTTACACCGATTTGCGCCATTCCCATGTCAAAAAAATTCCATTCGGGACGATTGTTGGAAATCATGGCAATTTTGTCGCCCGATTGGTAACCCATCGCCAAAAGACCGCAGCTGATATCGTTTACATATTGTATGTATTCGTCACCGCTGTATTTAACCCACTTGCCGGCAACCTTGCACGCCAGAGCATCATCCAATCGATAACGCGATCGATACTGCTCGGGCAGGTCAAACGTTCGTGTAACCATGATCAATGAGTTTAAAGAATTATGGACGACAAACCTACATGTTTTTTTTCAAAATATCGTCGTTTTTTACGGAAAATTGGATGTGGGAACCGGGGTCGACCAGCAAAACATCCGGTTGTTACGTCGGAAACGGAATGATATTTGCATGATTGATTATTTTTATGATTTTTTATCTCATCAAACCACATCACAAAACAGTTAATTGAATATGAAAAAGTTACTTGTCGTTTTAACACTTGTATGCACCACGGGAATCGGTATGGCTCATGCTCAAGAAATGAAAAAAGGAATGAGTTTGGCTAATTTCGGTTTGGGTTTTGTTCCCGGCGTGGGGGTAAACGTAAGTTACGATTACGGCTTGGTCGACACTTGGGGACCCGGTATTTTTACCATCGGCGGTTTTATCGGATTCGACAATTGGGCATACAACAGCGACATACGCGGGACGGAATGGTTTTTTGCGCCTCGCGCCACCTATCGATATGCCGTCAACAAATCGTTTGAAGTATATGCGACCGCCATGTTGGGTGCCGCTTTTACCACCTATTCGAAAAGTAAAGGCAACGTCAGCGGGGTCGCTTTCGGAACCACGGGAGGATGTCGTTATTCGTTCAGTCGAAATCTTTCGGTTTTTGCCGAAGTCGGTTGGAATGTATCGATCCTGAACGGCGGATTGAGCGTTTCGTTCTGACATTGATTTTTTCAACGTGTCGCAAATATCATAATCTTTGTAAATCCCGATTTTAAAGACTCAACGGTGTAACATGACATGCGGGTAAGCCGATATTTGAAAAAAATAATCGTCATTTTTTCGTCCGTCATCGCTTTTTTGGCGTTGATCGGAGCAATTGTGTCGTATTTTTTTCGAGATGATGTCATTCGGTTTACGATCGAAAGTATTAACGAACAAGTCAATTCGCGCATACAAGTTCAATCGGCTCGATTCTCGATATTCCGAAAATTTCCCAATGCATCGGTTGAGTTTCGGCAGGTAACAATGAGCCCTGCCAAGGATTTCGACACATTGAGTTTCGACCCTTCACTCAGCCGTCAACTTCTTTCGGCGGAAAGCGTTTTTGCAGAATTAAATCTGTTTCGATTGTTGAGAAAAGATTTTCGCATTACCAGAGTAGAAATCCGAAACGGAAAAATCAACATGTTGACGGATCAAAACAACCGTCATAATTTTATTTTCTGGAAAACAACGGAACACACCGACGGAAAAAGCTCCGCTCCCATCGAATTGCAAAACGTGACGTTACGCAACGTTGATGTTTCTTATTGTCACAAACG
>JAVBNP010000037.1:0-57981 GCA_031551455.1 Bacteroidales bacterium
TCTCGGCACGATGCTGCAAGGCCCTACTGTCGGTATCAGCATTCCCTTGTGGGAAAACAAAAACACGATCAAGCAGGCAAAAGCGCAAACAGCAGCGTGGCAAAATATCGAAGCCGACACGCGCATACAGTTGCATAACCGCCTGAAAACACAATACGATAAGGCTGTTTCGTTGCAAACGATGGCCGAAGATTATCGTAAGGTGTTGCAAACAACAAATAATGCGGATTTACTCAAGAAGGCGCTCGATTTGGGGCAGTTGTCGCTCATTAATTATATCATGGAGTTAAGTATTTATTACGAAGCAACGGATAATGTGTTGCAAGCCGAACGCGATGCTTGGTTGGCGATGTTGGAATTGCGGATTCGGGAGAAATAAAAAATTACTTCTTGCAGAAGTGCTGGTTTTAAGGCATTAGCTTGCAAACATTGTTTAGACAGAAAATGAAAAGTCGATATGTCACTGTGTATAGACCTTTTTGTGTTTATATTGGTAATTCAAAATCAAAGCGAAGGCTTTTATGTTCATACTTCTGCAATAAACGAAAAAGTATGATGTATTTTTATTACGTTTGCTTCCCGATTTAAGGGGTGGAAAATACATCCGAAAACAACGTAAATAACACTTACGGCCGTGGGGAAAGCGGTTATTTGAAGCATTGCATGCCATGAGAAATACCTTTCTTGCAATCATGTTGTTTTTGTCGACATCCGTTCATGCCGGCGATAAATGTGATTTTTCGTTGGGTGCCGATTTTGTCAGTTCATACATTTGGCGCGGATCAATACTTGCGGGAACGAGCATTCAACCAACCATGGGATTCGGTATCGGCGGATTTTCGATCGGAGCATGGGGAAGCGTCGATATTGCGGATAACGGCTTTAAGGAAGTCGATTTGACGGCAAGTTATTCCATGGGGAACTTTACGATCGGCCTTTTCGATTACTGGGTCGGCGGAGAAGGGGCTTACAACTATTTTGATTATTCGGATTCGGCCGCACATTCGTTGGATGTCAATTTGTTGTATACATTCGACGCTTTTCCGCTGATGCTCGGGTGGAGTACGATTGTTGCGGGGAATGATATGTATGTAAAAAATAACGGAGAATTGAAAAGGGCATTTTCGACTTACGTCGAGGCGTCTTATGTTTTTCGGGTGAAAGAGATAACCCTTGAAACGGCCGTTGGTGCAAGTCTTTGGAACAGCAGCACTTTATATACGGGTTACGAAAAAGACGGTCGTTGGCACGGAACCGATGGATTTGCGGTAGTCAATACGGCATTGAAAGCGTCTAAAGATATTAAAATAACCGATCGGTATTCGTTGACCCTTTTTGGTCAATTAATATTCAACCCCGCAAAGGAAGATATCTTTTTCGTGTTCGGGATCGGATTCTGATTTCGAGATTCACAAAATGAAAATTCATTCCGGTCAAAAGTAAATTTTGCAAATAAATCGATTTAGGGTTTAATCTTGGCCGGGCTTTTTCGTCCTTTATAACTCGAGTATGTGTAAAACAGGCGATAATTGCCTATCTTTGTTGCCCGAATGAAACAATTTCAATATGATTTTGGGGTGGTTGTGCCGATGGCAAACGAGTCGGCGGAGTTTGACGAATTTACTCGAAAAATTTGCGAGACACTTGATTTCTTGCAGAGCGGGATTGTATATTTTGTTGTAGATACTGCGAGTAAATATAATACGCTTGAATTATGTCGTCAATTATCGGAAAACGACAATAGGTTTGTAACCATTTGGGCTCCGGAAAATAAAAACGTGGTGGATGCATATATTCGGGGATACAAAGAAGCTTATGCCCGAGGACACTCCATCATCATTGAAATGGATGCCGGGCTTTCTCATGATCCCGCGGCACTTCCCGGGTTTTTGCGTGTTCTTAACGAAGGTAACGAATGCGCTTTCGGAAGTCGATTTATTAACGGCGGTTCCATTTGGCAATCATCTTTTATGCGTACCTTTTTGTCAAGAATGGGAACCATTTTATCCAATCTTCTACTGGGCACCAAATTGAAAGACATGACTTCCGGATATCAGGGATTTCACGCGGATGTTGTTGGGGATTTGCTCCATTACAAATTGTTGTCCGAAGCACATTTTTATCAAACGGAGGTACGCTATTTGATGCGAAAACGCCGCATGATCGAAGTCCCCATACATTATCGTGCTCCTTCGCCGAGTGTATCGCGAAAAGCCATATTCAATTCTATTATCGTATTGTCGCGTTATTTTTTTCGAAGAATAACATTTCAACAAAAAACAATTTAATAATTACACTTTTCCGCTGTGTCGCAGATCGTTAAAAAGTCACTTGTCATCACATCAATCGCGGGATCAGACAACAATGTATTGCAAGATTATGCAAAAAAAAGCATGGAGCATAAAGTGCATTTGATTGTTGTCGGGGATGCAAAATCACCCGATGATTTCAATTTAAACGGGTGCGATTTTTATTCTTTGTCGCGTCAACATGAGTCGGGTTTTTCGTCGTCCCGACTTTTACCCGAAAACCATTATTCACGGAAAAATATTGGTTATTTGGCGGCTATACAACAAGGAACAACGGTACTTACGGAAACCGATGACGATAATTATGCTGCCGACGGTTTTTGGAATTATCGTCCCGGCGAAATAGAAGCGGAACTTTACGAGAATTGCGGGTGGCTCAATATCTATCGTTTTTTTTCCGAGCAACATGTTTGGCCGAGAGGATTCCCCTTGTCTTACATATCACAACCCGATAACTTTATTTCCGGAAAATCTCACTTATGCTTTTGCCCGATACAACAGGGTTTAGCCGATATAAATCCGGATGTGGATGCCGTATTTCGTTTGGTATCGCCGCAGCCCGTTGTTTTTGAAAAGCGTTCGGAAATTGCCATCGGCAGCGGGACATGGTGTCCGTTTAATAGTCAAAATACCGTTTGGTTTCCCGAAGCTTTTCCGTTGCTTTATCTTCCGTCATTTTGCAGTTTTCGAATGACGGACATCTGGCGTAGTTTGGTTGCTCAAAGAATATGTTGGGAAAATCGATGGAAAATACTTTTTCATGAGCCTACGGTGTGGCAGGAACGCAATAAACACGATTTAATGTGCGATTTTCGAGATGAATTGCCGGGTTACCTCAACAATGCCGAAATTGTCGAGCGGCTCGCCAAATTATCATTATATGCAGGCCCCGAACACATTGCCGAAAACATGCTGCTGTGTTATCAAATTTTTATCGATATGAAACTGATTGATAAAAAAGAGCTTGTGTTGATGGATGCGTGGTTTCGTGATCTCTGTAAACTCAGATGACATATTCGAAAAACCGGAATGCATCATTGCTCGCCGGTTAATTGCGTAATTGTTCGCATCACCCGATTCGCTTCGGCCCCATTGTTGGTTTGGTTATGAAAATCGACCAATATTCGAAAATATTGTGCCATTTGTTGATTGGAAGTTCTGCTTGTAAAAATAGCGGGATTTTCGGCGTATACCGCATACATTTGCCGCAACAATCGGTATAATTGATCGTACTGTTGCACGTTCATATATTGTTGTGTCAATAAGAAGTATGCCGGTGCATATCCGTGAAATTTTGAAGTTAGATGTTCCAACAGCGCTGTACCTTCATCGGCTCTTTCCGGGATCGGTAACAAATCTTTTGCGTAATTGTAGGCCATTCGCGGATCGTTCGGGTGTCGGAGATATGCTTTCTTTCCCCACTCGAGCGCTTCTTTTTGCAGGCCGTTGGCCGAAAAGGCTGCCGCAAGCAACGCTTCGTTGTTGAACGATTTTTTGTAGTAATTGGCAGGATCTTTTTCCACGGCTGCCTCAAACCACTTGATGGATTGATCGCCGGTGTTGGTGGCAATCCACATTGAGGTGTGCAATACAAAGAATACGGCAACAAGAGTAACAGCGTATTTAATGTGTTGTTGCGGCAGATATTTGTTTCGATACAAATACAGCAACATGTAAATATTCATGCCGTTGTACACGACTGCTCCGAATGCGAAAATATCCCAATCGCCGCTTCCTCTCACTCCGTTAAATACGAACAGCATGACGATAAAGCACACGGACGCAAGCATAAAGAACCACAAAGTTGCGTCAAATTTTATTTTTTTCCGCAAAGCGTATATCATCAGAACAAACCATAAGAAAAATCCCGGGCCCGAGGCCAATAATTGAGAGTTGATGAACTCCTTGAAATGCGCCGTCGAAAACATGGTCAGCAAACCGACATCGCCCGGATCGATCGGGTACATCATTTTCACAGCAACTTTCGTATAACCGATATAGGCAACAGGAAGTGCTAAAAGTCCCAACAACAGGAATGTATTTCGTTTTCTGAAAATCGGATATTTCCACAACACTCGTCCGTAAAATAAAAACAAATAAGCCGGCAGCAAACATATCATCATCGCATGAACGGCTGTTGCCGCCGCAAGAACAATAAAAGGAATCGATATATGGCACTTGCCGTGCAAATGCAGTATGCATGCGTACAGGTAGATCTGCAACAGAAAAAAAGCCGGAGAATACACGTCGGTATATCCGAAGAATACCAATAATAAACCCAACGACAAAGTGGCACAGACAAAATACGCCGTTTTTTGCAGAAAAGTTTTGCCCGCAATATCAGCGGTCAGCAATGCAAAAAAGATGGTAAAGGCTCCCAACACGTAATCGCACAAACGAATGGTGTCCACACCCGAAAAGCCGAATTTGCCATGTAACAATATGTACAGTTTGTTCAACAAATACATGGTCAGAAATTCATTCTCGATCATTTCTCCGGCTTCTATCTGTTTGGCGCGGATATCCATATCGCCCAACAGGATATACTTAACTTGAAAATAATAAAAAAGAAATCCCGCAAGACCGGCGAGAAGAATGAAGAAAAGTATTCTGTAACGCGAAACGATGTTACGAAACGATAAGCGCGACATACGAACAATAAAATTTTGTATCGCGACATTGACGGGCGGAATGCACACGGCGATCATGCATCCGTAAAACAACGCAATCACCGGAAGATCGAAAAAACGGATGTAGTTGACCCCCCAACTTCGAACGACGTCCGGAGAAAAAGCCAGGATAAAATGGAACAAAACGAACCCGAGTCCCGACAATAAAATCGGATAAGAAAACATGCTCGTGTTTTCCTTGATTGTAACGGCTTTCTTGTTTTCGTAACGAATGTTTTTACCTTTTTTCTCTTTCCGGCGGCTCATTTTATATTTTGACGGGAACGGGTTTTATGAAATAATATGGATTTATTCGAATTCAGTGCGGCTTTTACTCAAAAAAATGCCTGTTGCGTTGCAAAGGTAGTCGTTTTTTCGGAACAAAGTCGTAAAGGGAATTTCGGACACATTGTCAAATAAATGACAATTTTCAGATGTTTGAGTTATTCAATTTTCCCTTTATTCGCCGGCAAATCGGAGGACTTCCGTAATAAACGTCTCGGGTTGTTCCGCATGCATCCAATGTCCCGCGCCATGAATGGTAACAATTCGGGATTCGGGAAAGGCTTGTCGGATAAACGGATACATTTCGGGTCGGATATACGGAGACAATTCGCCTTTCAAAAACAACGTCGGAACAGATTCGATTCGTCGGCCTTTGTCCAATCCCAAATCATCCATACCGTTGAGGATGTGCGGCAGATTTTGCGCAAGAGCACGAATGTTGATGCGCCATTCGTATCGATTGTTCTTGCTTCGTTGCAAATTCTTCAGCAAAAAGCGTCGGGTATCGATGTCGGGAATACTTTCGACCCAATCCCGATCGATATCTTCCCGTTTGACATATAACGTTAAATCCGTGTGAAGCAATGCATCTGCAATATTCAAGTGCTCCACGGCAAGCGGCGAATGATTCGATAAAGAAGAATAATTGATCGGAGCAATGTCGGTAACAATCAATTTCGATATGCGTTCGGGCGCCGATGCAGCCATGTGCACGGCAACCTTTCCGCCCATGGAATGTCCGAGCACGATACATCGGTCCGTCCCGATTTCATCCATCAAGCCGAATATATCGTCGCGCATGGCCGGGTAAGTATGTACGGGATCGTGCGGTGATCTGCCGTGATTACGCAAATCGGGGATAAAAAGTTCGTAATGTTCCGACAATTCGCGGGCAACGGTTAACCAATTATCCGAACTTCCGTACAAGCCGTGCAAAATAATCATCGGAGCGCCTTGCCCCATTCTGCGGAAAAAAAGATGCATCTTAATGTTTATCTGAATTCAAAATCGAAAATGTGATATTATTTTCTTTCATGTAACACAAATGCAAAAGTAGATGTTTTGTCGGAGAAATGGCCGCGGGATTTATCCCGAATCCCGAAAAACGGTTTTAAGTCGATTGTCGAGACGCAACAATCACATGCATTTACCCGTACGAAAAAAATAAATGTATACCTTTGTCGCCTTGTTCGGAATCCGAGTGTTTTTTCGGTTGAACATGTAATGATTTATGATTATTTTTCGATAATGAATCAAATCGCAGTTTTTCCGGGTTCTTTCGACCCGTTTACTTTAGGCCACGAATCGATTGTGATGAGGGCGCTTAACCTGTTCGATAAAATTATTATCGGCATTGGTTCCAACACCAATAAAACGGCCTTTTTTACCGCCGAACAGCGGTTGCAAATGATCCGGGAATTGTTTGCCGGGAACGACAAGGTGGAAGCGTTGTATTACGATGATTTGACCACCGAATTTTGTAAGCGGGTGGGAGCGCGTTATATGCTCCGCGGATTGCGTACGTCTTCCGATTTCGAGTACGAAAAAGTTATTGCACAGGTCAATCAAGACATGTTGCCCGAAGTGGAATCCATTTTTATGGTATCGCTTCCGGAACACACAGCCATTAATTCGTCCGTTGTTCGCGAAATCATGCGATATGGTGGCGATGTTTCGAAGTTTGTGCCCTCGGGAATCAATCTTCATAAATATTTGATACCTTGACGGAATTATCTGCCGGATTGAAATCATTTACGCAATTCGGGCCGTGCCCGATAAACCTTTGAAAGATGTCGTTACTTTCGGATTTTCAACTTGAAATAGAACAAGCATATACACATTTGTCCGACGTTATTGTTCGGACGCCGTTGCAATTAAATCGGAACCTTTCGGGTCTATATGGCGCCGAGATTTATTTGAAACGGGAAGATTTACAGGAAGTGCGATCATATAAATTGCGCGGCGCTTACAACATGATCAGTCGACTGTCGCCCGAGGATCGGCAACGTGGAGTGGTATGTGCCAGCGCGGGGAATCATGCACAAGGATTTGCGTATAGTTGCCGTAAACTCAATATACGCGGTATCGTGTTTATGCCCAAGGTGACGCCGCGTCAGAAAATACGGCAAACCAAACACTTCGGGGCAGATAACGTGATTATTCGCTTAACGGGCGACACATTTGACGATTGCGCCGCCGAAGCGAAAGAATATGCCGAGACACACGGCATGACGTTTATTCCCCCGTTCGATAATTCGAGAATCATTGAAGGGCAAGGAACCATTGCCGTCGAATTATTAAAGGACTTACCGAACATCGATTATGTATTTATCCCGATCGGCGGCGGCGGATTATGTGCCGGCGTGGGAGCATATTTTAAAGATCGATCGCCGGCAACCCGTATCATCGGAATCGAACCCGAGGGGGCGGCATCCATGAAAGCCGCTTTCGCGGCGGGTGGTCCCGTGACACTTGATAACATCGATCGTTTTATTGACGGTGCAGCCGTGAAACGTGTCGGCGATCTTACCTATCCGATTTGTCGGGCGGTGATCGACGATATTTGTACGGTGCCCGAAGGGAAAGTTTGTTCGACCATATTAAAACTTTACAACGAGGATGCCATTGTGGTCGAGCCCGCTGGGGCATTATCCGTGGCCGCATTGGACGAGTATGCCGATGTGATTAAGGGCAAAAAAGTTGCTTGTATCGTCAGCGGAAGCAACAACGATATTGACCGTATGCAGGAAATCAAAGAACGTTCGCTGCAATTCGAACGATTGAAACATTATTTTCTGATTCGGTTTGCGCAACGACCCGGAGCGTTGAAAGACTTTGTTAATAAGGTATTGGGTCCCAACGACGATATTATTCGTTTCGAATACATGAAAAAAACCGATAAGGAAGGCGGTCCCGCTTTGGTCGGCATCGAATTGAATTCGGCCGATGATTACGACACTTTGATTCGGCGGATGAAAGAGTATCAATTTGACTTTAAGGTATTGAACAAAGACGACACTTTGTTTGCTTACATCGTATAATTGCCGAAATGCGTACCATCCTTGTTTTTGTCTTGATTTTATTTCCGTTGCGCATAGGCGCGCAACAGGTTACCGTATCGGGAAATGCCCCCGATTACGCGGGATGCGTTTTAACGTTTTTTGTCGAGGATAATTACATCGACCGTATCGAGGTGAAATCGGAAGAATGTACGGTGGCAGCCGACGGCAGTTTTTCCTGTACGTTTCCTTGTAAAGACACTCGTTTAATCTATCTGCATCTCGGCGTTTTCAAAGCCCGGTTTTTTGCTCAGCCTGGTTTTCGTTATGAAGTAAAACTGCCGCCTCGTACGGACGTGACGACGGAAGAAGCTTCAAGTCCTTTTTTTGAGGAAGTAACGGTTTGGTTGACGATATTGTCGACTCGCGACAATCAAGGGAAAGCGGTTGCTTCGGAGGAAGAGTTAAACATGCGAATCATACGGTTCGATGAAGGCTTTAACCCGATGTATGATCGATTGGCCGTTGATGCCGCAAAACGAAAAACCGTCAAAGCCGACTCTGTTGTACGAGTGCTCAAGGAAAGCATGCCCCGTACGAACGATCGCTATTTTGACGATTATGCTTTTTACCGTACGGGGTTATTGTATTTTGCAGCGCAGCAAAACGGGGTGAAGTATATTTCGAACGCCTATTTCGCAGGAAAACCCGTATTGTACGACAACGAAGCATACATGGATCTTTTTGGCGCCACGTACGACAAGTATTTTATGTACTTCGGACGTACCAAAGAGGGAGAAATTATATATGATGCGATCAACATTCGCAAAAGTTTCTCCGAACTGAAACGATTGTTGGGGCGCGACGGCATATTGCCTTCGGATGATCTGCGCGAATTGGTAATTCTTAAAAACATTCACGACGAGTTTTATTCCGATCGTTTTTCGAGGCACTCATTGTTGGAGTTGCTCGATTCGGCAATCGTGCAAACGCGCATCGAGCGACATAAGGAAATTGCGGGCCAAATTCGTTCGAAAATCACCAAGCTGCTGCGCGGTTTCGCACCTCCCGAATTTTCGCTTCGCAATCAAGACGACAAACTTGTTTCCCCGGAAACGTACAAAGGAAAATATCTGTATCTGATGTTTTGTACCACACAAAACTACGTATGTCTGAGTCAATACGAATTGTTGGAAGAATTGTACCGAACACATGGTAAATGGTTGCAAATAGCAGTGATATCGGCTGACGAAAACTATACCGACATGTGCGATTTTCGTCGAAAAAACGGATACGAATGGGATTTTTTGCATTATGCCGGTGATCCGGATATTTTGAAAAAATACGATATACGAATTTTTCCGACCTGCTACTTAATTGATCCCGACGGAAAATTGGCGCTTTCGCCTGCACCTGCGGCCAACGACAATCTCGAACGAGCTTTATATCGCGAACTGAGCGGTAAGGGACTTTGGGACGAATATATCCGAAAAGGATTGATCGAAGACAAAAAACGAACGGACAAACGCTTCGATCTCGATTTGGGTATACCCGCAAAGTGATTGAATATATTGCATTCCTTCGAGGAATAAAATATTTGTACCGGCAAAATATATGGATTCAATCTTGATATGTACTAACTTAGCGGTCGATAAACACCTGACTCATGGATTACGAGAAATTTACGCAAAAACAAAAGAGGCGATTTGCCGAAGGAACGGCTCGCGTGACCGACCTGCGTCGGTGGGACGATTTCGAGAATCGCATGCAAAATCTGTACGAGGGATTGTCGGCCGAATTGAATAAAAATTTCGAATTCGGAACACTTCGGCTTGTTATTTGGCGCGATGTTGTTTCGAATGCTTCGAAGCATGCCGAAGATGTGCCTCATTTTGTATTGTTCCGTTTATATCCGACGAAGTCCGAAGGATCCGGCGAATCAAATATACCCGTTGCCGTTCGGCGAGAAGTCACTTTACTTTTCGTGCGGGGATATTACGGCGAAACGGCGATTGTTACATATGAACGTCTTTCGAAAATCGCAACTTTCGGCAACAAATACCTCATTTACGATATCTGCGATAATCCCGATCGGCTTACCGTCAAAAAATCGGGAAAAATCATTTCGTTTTATTTTTCGTACGCGGCCAAACGTTGGTGTTTGGAGAAACCGACCGTTTGGCAAAATCTGCGCATGTTGTTGATAAGGCTTAAAACACGCAGAAAAATATTGAAATACGGGAAATCGACTTTATCGGTAATTCGGTCGGTTGCAAATTTGACGGCGGAACAGTTCGATTAAAACCTATCGGGGTTCCAAAACCCAATAGGTTTATTCATAATAAGTGGTTTAATACCCCGACCCTCTGGGTCGGAAACAAAAAAAACCTTTGGTCTTGATACCTCGGGGCTCTGCCCTGGGGTTATTCATTGCGGAAAAAATCGTTATCGTCCGTCGGATATTTTTGCGATTTTCGGGAAACGAATATTGCGCCGCGCCGGAAAAAACGTTACCTTTGCGCTTCGGAAATTTTAACTTGGCGGAAGAGTTCATCAAGTTGAACGAATGTAATTTAAAGAATCAATAAATCATTTTAAAATAAATTTTGATATGGGACAAATCGTTAAAATAGTAGGTCGTCAGGTGCTCGATTCGCGCGGCAATCCTACGGTAGAAGTAGATGTATACTCCGGCAGCGGGCATACGGGTCGTGCCATAGTTCCTTCGGGAGCATCCACCGGCGTACATGAAGCAGTGGAATTGCGCGATAACGACAAGGGTCGTTATATGGGGAAAGGTGTATTGCAAGCCGTAAATAACGTCAACACCGTGTTGAACGACGAATTGAGCGGCATGTACGTGACCGACCAAAACGCCATCGACGCACGTATGCTCGAGTTGGACGGAACTCCCAATAAAGGTAACCTCGGAGCCAACGCCATTCTTGGTGTTTCTTTGGCTGTTGCCAGAGCAGCGGCGCAAGTGACGGGCCAAGAGCTGTATCGTTATGTGGGCGGTGTAAATGCCAACACGCTTCCCATCCCGATGATGAACATTCTCAACGGCGGTTCGCATGCCGACAACAGCATCGATTTTCAGGAATTCATGATTATGCCCGTCGGTGCAACTTGTTTCTCGGAAGCCTTACGCATGGGCGCCGAAGTTTTCCACAACTTGAAATCGGTATTGAAAGCCGGAGGATATTCCACCAACGTGGGTGACGAAGGCGGTTTCGCTCCCAATCTGAAATCGAACGAAGAAGCGGTAACCGTGATTCTTCAAGCCATCGAAAAAGCGGGATACAAACCCGGTGAGGATATTTATTTGGCGCTTGATCCTGCTTCGTCGGAATATTATCTGACCGACGAAAAGGTGTATCATTTCAAAAAATCAAACGGCGACAAATTGACTCCGGCGCAAATGGTGGACTATTGGAAAAACTGGACGAGCAAATATCCGATTATTTCGATTGAGGACGGTATGGCCGAAGACGATTGGGACGGTTGGAAATTGTTGACCGACACGATCGGCAGCAAAGTACAATTGGTGGGCGACGACTTGTTCGTGACCAACACCAAACGTTTGGCTATGGGTATCGAAAAGAAAACGGCTAACTCCATTTTGGTGAAAGTAAACCAAATAGGTTCGTTAACCGAAACCATCGACGCCGTTAACATGGCTTATCGTGCTTCGTACACCGCCATCATGAGCCACCGCTCGGGCGAATCGGAAGACACCACGATTGCCGACTTGGCCGTTGCATTGAATACGGGCTTGATTAAAACGGGATCGGCATCGCGTTCCGACCGGATCGCCAAGTACAACCAATTGCTCCGCATCGAAGAAGGCTTGGGCGACGATGCTCGCTATTGGGGCAAATCATACAAATACGCGCGTTAACGAAACGCCGACCAATATGTGAACGAAAAAGCCGCCAAAAGGCGGCTTTTTTATTTGCGTTTTGCGAGAAATAAAAAGAAATGCCCGAAGGCATCTCTTTTTCGTATGATTTATTCATAAAAGTGGTTTAATACCCCGACCCTCTGGGTCGGAAACAAAAAAACCTTTGGTCTTGATACCTCGGGGCTCTGCCCTGGGGTTATTCATTCAAATATTATTTTTGAACTTTGATCGAAACTACGGCATTGTTATTTGCTGTGTCAAACGATTCAATTTTTATCAACCCTTTTTTGCCTGGGCTAACAGAAGTAGAGGCAGTTATGAATCCGATAACGTCGCCTGCCGCAAGGTTGGAAACAATGTTACCTGTGACGGTTGTGGTGGTAACTTTTTCGTTAATTACCGCATCATTAGATATGGCATCAAATTCAGCTGCAGTGATGCTCAATTTCGATAATTTGGTGTCATTTTTTGTTGTCCATGTAGAGACTTTGTCGGCAGAACTGCTTGCAAGGTTTTGCACATCGCTGTTGCTCGGAGCGGCAATACTTTGTTTATTGGTCGCGCCGTTAAAATAGATGAAATCAACTTTATTTGAGTTGGTTTTTGCTGCAGGAAGCAACCAAACATCACCGGTAGCAGATGCACACGAACTTCCCGTTGTGGTGCTATGCGCCAACGAACCCAATGTTTTGCTCAGCCATTCGTTAATGGGATTTGAAGTAGAAGTTGCATTAACGACAATTTCTATTTCTTTATTGGTTGATTGCCCTTCTTTATCCGTAACTTCTGTTATGTATTTAATAGTTCCGGCCACATTGGTCGGGAAAGTTCCCGTTATTTGGTCCGAAACATCACTTTTAAATCCGCTTGTTTTGGGAAATCCGGTAAGATTCGACCCATTAACTTGCTTGAAATCAATCTGTTTTAATTTACCAGGTGCATTGTAATCAATTCTATAAGTGACGGTAGCACCTTGGTCGACGGTTATCTTTTGCTGATCCGTACCATTCAAATTAATAATAATTGAAGGTTTTTCGATGTCATCATCCTTCGAACAACTAACAAATGCAGTGCTCGCCAAAAAGAGCGATGCAACGATAAAATAACTTACTTTCTTCATTTTTTGATGATTAAATTAATACTTATTGGTTATACTTATTTATCAAAAGTTATACCACAGGTATACGTCAATTTGATAAAAAAGTTATACAAAAAGATATCAAAAAATCACCGATTATGGTAATCCGTTATTTATCAGCGATATTTTAACCCTGCCAGTTCATCGTATTTTTTCATGATCCTGCGAACGATCGAATTATCGGGATCGAAAAGAAAATCATCCGTTTGAGCAATCGGCAACACTTTAGGCGATGTTCCCGAGATAAATGCCGCGTTGCAATCGGAAAGTTTCGTAACGGGCATTCGTTTTTCAACAAGCGGCAACAATAATTCGCGGCATATTTGCAGTACGTATTTGCGGGTAATGCTGGGCAGAACATCGGCTTCGGGAGCGGTATACACCGTGTCGTTTTTCACCGTAAAAAAGTTGGAACGCGCGCCTTCGGTAATATACCCGTCGGGATGTACCATGATTACCTCGTACACTTGGTTTTCGACAATAATCCGATCGATTTCTTTCGTCAGTGCCGCGTGTATCACCTTGGCGCCCGGCTCGGGTCGTTCGGCGCGAAAAAGCGTCGTTCGAATGCCTGTTCGGTATGTTTCGTCGGGAGGATAACGATGCGGAATGAAGTAAACCGCCCGATATACGATTTTTCCTTGTCGACAATAAATTTCCGCTTTGATATTTCCGGAATTCACGCCGTTAATCTTTGTCAACAATTCCGATTGTCCGCGAATATCCGCGGCAACTTCGGGAAGGTCGATTCCTTGTATTTGCGCGGTTTGTTTCAATCGGGCTTCGTGGTCGTTCAAAAAAAGGAAAACGCCGTCGGTAACGCGTATTACTTCGTACAACACCGTGCAATCGGAGGGCGGATTGAAATTTTCGGCGGTTACAGGTTGTCCGTCGACAACGGCAAAACGGTAAAGCATGGAAAAATGATTAAGACGGTTTATAACGGGTGCAAATCCAAAACGGTTTTATTGAAAATAAACATAATGGTTCCATCGATTGTTAAACGAAAAAATCATCATATTATATTATTATGGCCAAATTTGAAATTACCAAACGAAAAAACGGTGAATATCAATTTAATCTGAAAGCTCCCAACGGCGAAATTATTTTAACGAGTGAAGGCTATGTTAAAAAAGTCGATTGCATCAACGGCATACAGTCCGTAAGGAAAAACGCGTCGGACGACGGCAGATTCGACAGGAAAAAGTCGGTTAACGGAAAGCATTATTTCAATCTGAAAGCCGGAAACGGTCAAGTTATCGGGGTAAGCGAAATGTATGAAACGGAATCGTCGATGAAACACGGATTGGAATCGGTTAAAATTCATGCACCGTTGGCGACATTGAATGATATGACGTGATTTTTAAAATGCCGCCATCAACAGGTGAATGTCACGGAAGGGAATGCCAAACAAGTTGCCGATGTGTGCGTCGGTAAGGGTTCCGTTAAACATATATACGCCGTTGCGCAAACCGGCATCCGCTTTTAGCCAAGCGGAAAGACTTCCTTGCTGTCCCATGTTCAAAGTCATGTTTACGACAATGTTGCTGACAGCCATTGATGCGGTACGCGGCACACGCGACGTGATGTTGGGCACGCAATAATGAATCACGCCGTGCTTGACGATCGTTGGTTTTTCGAGCGTGCATATCTCCGACGTTTCACAGCATCCGCCTTGATTGATGCTTAAATCCACGATAATCGTTCCCGGTTTCATGCAGGCAACCATTTCTTCGGTAATGCACCATTGACATTGGTGTCGGTCCATGTAAACGGCTCCGATTAACGCGTCGGCCGACGATAACGCTTTGGACAATACGTGTGGATGCATGACGGAAGTGTACAGCCGCATGCCCAAGTTGCCTTGTAATCGTTGCAAACGATGCACCGAATTGTCGAATATGCGCACGAAGGCGCCCAAACCCAATGCACTGCGTGCCGCAAATTCGGCCGCCGTTCCCGCGCCGATGATGACTACCTCGGCGGGACTCACTCCCGATACGCCGCCGAGCAAAATACCTTTGCCGTTTGACGATTTACTCAAATATTCGGCGGCTATTTGAACGGAAACGTTACCGGCAATCTCGCTCATGATTTTCACCAAAGGATAACACCCGAAACGGTCTTTGATGTTCTCGAACGACACGGCCGTGATGTTTTTTCGCATCAGCCGACGAATGTATTCTTCGTTGAGTCGGTATTCGGGAAGAAACGAGAAAATCAGTTGTTGTCCTTTCATCAAATCGATTTCGTCCGAGGTCGGCGGATCGATTTTGAAAAGTATATCCGCTTTGTAAACGTCTTCGCGCGTAACAATGTAAGCGCCCGATTCGCTGTATTGCAAATCGGTGTAATTGGTGTCTTCGCCGGCATGATTCTCCACCAACACCCGATGTCCGTTTCGCACCAAAACGCCGACCGTTTCGGGCGTCAATACGATTCTGTTTTCGCAGGGATCCGATTCTTTCGGAATACCGATCAACAAACTTCTTTGGTTGCTTTCGATCTTCAAAAGTTCTTCGGCCGGCATCAATGCCTGTTTACTGAAAGAGAAATACAGCGTCGACATGGTATGGAGGATTAGTGTTGCATTTATGGACGATGCGTTAACCGTTTTTGGATTTCATGTTTATTGAAACGATAAATTTTCGACTTGAAGCGTCTTGGAATACATAAATGACTTCACGTGTACGGATCCGGACAAACTCAACCGATCCGATTCATTCATAAATATACGATATGCGGCAAGTAAACCCGCCGTTAAGTCTTTCATTTCGACGGTTGCCCGTATTTTGTAATCTTTTTTCGCGTTGGCCTCAAGCTCAATTCGGTCCGTTTGTGCGAGATTGCCTATGGTTTTGTCTTTGAATTTCAATTCCATTTTACCGTCTTTTATTTTCACTTTATATCGATTGGGATTGTCGACGGTTACCATAATGTCCAACTGCAGGACATTATCCCTGAATTCCCGATAGGTTACGTCTTTAACGGCAATTAACCGAATGTCTTCGAATTTGAAACAACCCGAAAGCAATATCGGTAGGCACAACAGAACAATTACAAGGTATTTTTTCACTTCTAATGCTTCAATGATAAGGTTACGAAATCGAGTCGACGGCAATTTGCACTCAAACATTTTTCGAATTGTCCGTCGACAATTTAAAAGCAAAAGTAACAAATCTTATCACTCGTGTCGCATCCGTATCGAAGAAACGGGAATATTTACGTTGATATTGTTCGATAAAACCACTCGTTATCAAATTCGTTCGAATATTTCCGATGAATCGATCCCGCTATAATAAATTCGAAACGGTCGTATTTGTTCATTTTTCGTATCGATAATGTCCGATGATCTTATGAGCAAACAGACAGTCTTCAAGTACTTGTCCTCCTCCGATGTTGTGAACGATCAAATATCTTTTTCCGTCCGACGATTTTTTGTTGACCGCGATTCCGATGTGCGTCATCCCGCCGGCCAATTCCCAGCAAACGATGTCCCCGTGCGTGTAATCTCCCGCTTCGTTCGATATTTTTTTGACCGTACCGTGTCGCGCAAAAAATGTCATCAAGTTGGGAACCCGTCGGTGGTCGATGTTGGCGTCCGTTCGCGTAAGTCCCCATATTTTGGGATATTTGCCGAAATTTGCCTGCATGTCCGTATGCACCTCTTTTTGCAGATCGATTCCGAGTTTTCGGTAGGCTCGGATGATAACATCCGTACAAACCCCTTTGTCGGCGGGAACATCGCCGTTCGGATAACTTATCCGGTGATACGTCGGGTCGTAGTGCACTTTTTGTTTGGTGAGCTCAAGCGCCGCATCGGAAAGTTTTTCGTAAAAGTCCGTTTGACCGAATGCCGTGCAACCGATCGCGCAAAGAAAACATATTTGCAGAAAGACGGATTTGATCATGTTCCGGATGTTGATTTTATTATGATAAGAAATTATTCAAAAAATCGAAAATAAACATTATTGCGAGAGTACATTCCGTTTTTCAATACGAAAAGCCTTGATGACACGACAGACCTATTAGGTTTTCAAAACCTGATAGGCCTTTATCTCCGAATAAACCTATCAGGTCTTTGAGACCTAATAGGTTGCCGTTTTCGTCATTGCGAGCGATAGCGAAGCAATCTTTTCGATTACCATGAGATTGCTTCGTTATCGCTCGTAATGACACGGTGGAATGAACTTTTTTAATTTGTTACATGTAATATACATCGAACAGAGCATTTTAAGAAGTTTTCCGTTAAATACCCAACGATCGAATAAACGCTTCGCGATCAGGTTCGCGTTGCAGAAAATCGACCACCATTTCCGATTCGTATGCCGTTGAACCTTTGGCCAAAATGCAATCGCGAAAACGAGCGCCCGTTGCTTTATCCAAAACGCCTCGTTTCTCGAATTCCGAGAAAATATCTTCAGCGTATGCTTTTGCCCACAGATAACCGTAATAGCCTGCCGCATATCCCGTCAAGTGATCGAATCCGGTGTACATGTGCGTTCCTTCGGCGTACGGGAAAGCGGTAATTTCATTTTGCAGTCGCTTCAATGTTTCCGTAAGGCTTAGACCTCCGTCGGCGTCAAAATCGTTGTGATAGGTCAAATCCAACATTCCGTAAAAAATCTGTTGTTGGGTTTGCAATCCCGAACCCACGTTACGAGCCGCGATCATGCGATCGAACAGGTTGCGGGGAAGAATTTCGCCGGTACGGTAATGTCGGGCAAACAAAGATAATGCGTCATAGTCCCAAGCCCAATTCTCGAACATCTGTGAGGGTATTTCCACGAAATCGCGAACGTTGGATATGCCTGATTGTCCCGCTAAAACGGCGTGCGCCAGCATGGCATGCATCAAGTGTCCGAATTCGTGAAACAACGTAACTACGTCGCCGTGGGGTAACAATGCCGGTTTTTCGGACGTCGCGGGCGGAAAATTGCACACCAAAGCAGCCGAAGGATATCGGTATGCGCCGTCGTTGCCTTCATATCCGCCGGCTAACGTGAAACATGCCGCATGTCCGTATTTCCCGCTTCGGGGATAGAGGTCGAAATAAACAAATCCGGCATGTTGTCCGTGTATCGTCATTTGGTACATATCAACCGAGGAGTGCCAAACGGATGCCCGTTCCGTTTTTTCGAAACGAACATCGTACAATTTTGCGCAAATATCGAACAAACCCCGCAGCACGTTTTCGGCCGAAAAATATTGTTTCACCTCTTCCCGATCGACGCCGTAGTTGTCCGTCAACAATTTATTGGTCCAATACGCGTTTTCCCAAGAATTGATCGATTCGGCACGAGGATGTTCCCGTCGTTTGATTTCCCGCAATTCTTCGAAATCTTTTTGCGCTTTGTTTTTTATTTTTTCCCGCAGCGAATTCTCGAAATCCAATACCGTTTCCGTGCTTCGCGCCATGTTTTCTTCTATTTGTCTTGCCGCGTATGACGGATAACCGAGTAAAACGGCCAATCGGTTGCGTTCGGTCAGAATATCGCGTAAAACTTTTTCGTTTTGCGGCGCTCGATTAAGATATTTTACCATCAATCGTCTCCGTGCGTCATCCGATCGGGAATACCGCATGAACGGCATGTACGAAGGCATTTTCAAGCCGATCTTGTACGTTCCGTCATCTTGCTTGTGCGCCCCGTGATAATCTTCGGGTAACCCCGATATTTCGTCTTCGGTGACAATGAGCGCATCCTCGTATTCGTTGATGTTCGACGAAAAATCCAAACAAAGCTTGGCTATTTTATTCGACAATTCTTTTACCCGGACGCGTTCCGATTCGGGTAGCGCAAATCCGTTACGACGATAAAAAGTCATTCGGTCGTCCATATATTTTTTGGCGTATCCTTCGAGTCGATGCACTTCTTCGCTTTCCGAATAATCTTTGAATGCCCGATACAATCCTTCATCCAAATTGACTCGGTTGTCGAATTGGTTCAACGTATCGACGGCTTCGCGGGCGGCCGTGCGAATAGCCTCGTCAGGATGAACATACGCCATGAGATAAATGGTTGATTCGAGTCGGCGGTATACTCCCTGCATTCGATCGAAAGTCGCGGCGGTATTTTCGAAGTCTCGTCGGTTCGGCTCAATATCGCTTATTTGTTGCATCATTTTTTCCGCTTCGGTAATTCTTTCCGAAACGGCTTCGGCAATGTCTTTTTTTTGTATCTTTCCGAAATCGATGTTTGTATTCGGAGCATCGTTTAATAAAGGATTATCGGTCGACATTTCCATGTTGTTCGTGATCGTTTTTGGATATTGATGTTATTTGATGCAAAAATACGTGCTTTTTTGTAAAGAATTTCAACAAGCAAATTTTGCCTTTATCGAACAAACCGGTGTCGGCATTGTTTTTGCTTACATTTATTCTCAAATTTCAAAACGGCCGTTAATAAGTTTGTTTTGCCGGTTGTAAAACTTTAACTAATTTCGGCCAAAATTTTAAAGCCATGAGTGAAAAAACAAGATATTCGGATGCCGAATTGGAGGAATTCAAGGAGCTTATTCTCGAAAAGTTGGACAAGGCTAAGAAAGATTACGAATTATTGAAAGGTACCATCACCAACAGTACCGGCAACGATACGGAAGATACTTCGCCCACATTTAAGGTATTGGAAGAAGGCGCCGCCACCTTGTCGAAGGAGGAAGCCGGACGTTTGGCGCAACGTCAGCTTAAGTTTATTCAGCACTTGCAGGCCGCTTTGGCGCGCATCGAAAATAAAACCTACGGTATTTGTCGCGAAACGGGACAATTGATACCGAAAGAACGTCTTCGTGCCGTTCCGCATGCCACATTGAGCATTGAAGCCAAAAACGATAATCGATAAACTTTGGCAATCAATGATTGACGACTTTGAAAAGTCGGGTTTATGTCGGGTCCGAAGATGATATTATTCGGAACAATGATCGTTACCGATTAAAAGACAGAGCGGTGCAAGTAATTGTGCCGTTTTTTGTTTCATAAAAGCAGATTGTTTGATGTAAAAATAAAAATCGAAAAACAAATCATGATCGGCGTTTTTGATTCGGGTTACGGCGGATTGACCGTATTGCGGGAATTTGTTCAACGGTTACCTCAATACGATTATTGTTATTTGGGCGATAATGCCCGAGCTCCTTACGGTACACGTTCGTATGAGACGGTGTATCGATATACGCTTGAATGCGTGAAGTATTTGTTCGCCGAAGGATGCCAATTGGTTATTTTGGCATGCAATACCGCATCCGCCAAAGCATTACGCACCATTCAACAACGAGACTTACCGTCGATCGACCCGAATCGTCGGGTATTAGGCGTGATTCGGCCCGTTGCCGAATCGATCGGACAACATACCCGATCGGGACATGTCGGCATTTTGGGAACCGCGGGAACCGTACAATCGCTTTCATATCCCGTCGAGATTGCAAAAATCGATCCGCATGTTCGTGTTTTTCAAGAAGCTTGTCCCATGTGGGTTCCGTTGGTGGAAAACGACGAATATCAAAAGGAAGGAGCCGATTATTTTGTGAAACAACACATTGATCAGATTTTAAAACAAAGTCCCGATATCGACTTATTGGTACCGGCGTGTACCCACTATCCTTTGTTGCTGCATAAAATCGAAAAATACGTCCCTTCTCACATCGGCATATTGCCTGCGGGAAGTATTGTTGCCGCAAGTTTGGCCGATTATTTGCAACGTCATCCCGAAATGGATTATCGATTGGGAAAGAACGGAATTCGGATATTTCAAACGACCGATTCTCCGGAATTGTTTGATCGTCATGCATCCGTTTTTTTCGGAGAAACGGTAAAATCCCGAAGGGCGGTGATGCAATGACGTAAAAGCAGTTTTTATATTGTAACGGTATTGTATTTTTATCATAATTTTAAAGGAGAATAGCAATGATCGTATTTTGCCGTTGAACGAAAAATTAAAAAACACTAATTTTTAGAAAACCATAAGAATCATTCCATCATGAAAAAATTATTATTACTCTTGCTGTGTACAGGCGTATTCGGCGTCAACGGGTTGCGCGCCGAAGAGGGAGAGACGTTGGAGATAAACGTGTCGGATAAAACAAAAAATACCGTATCCAAAGCTCTGGCGTTGAAAAATAAAGACGAAAATAAGAATTTAACGGCAAAAGATATTACGACGCTGACAGTCATCGGCGGGCCATTTGTCAAAAGGCCGGGTACCGACGTGCGGGATACCGGTGAACCGGACATTACAAGTATATTCTCGGGAATCGGGCATCTTAAGGAGCTGAAAACATTGGACATGGGAAGCGCTGTGGTAGGATCGTCGGAGTTTGTAGTAGGTTTCCTTAGCCAAAACCATAAAAAATTAACATCGGTAATCCTTCCCGAGGGAACAAAAAAAATCAGAAATGGCGCTTTTTTAGGGTTGCCAATATCGGCCATAATTTTACCCGGAACCATAGAGATTATTGAACCCCGTGCATTTAAAGATTGCAGCAACTTGAAAGTAGTAACGGGAAAATGGAAAAACAATCCGCCGGCTGTCAGCAGTGATGTTTTTAGCGGCACTCCCGGCGATAAAATATTATATGTCCCTGTCGGAAGTAAGCAGGGTTATATAGACAAAGGATGGAAAACGTTTACTATTATGGAAAAGCAAGAAGAACCGCAAAAAACCGGAGAAATTTACGATAAGACAAACGCCCCCGGTGAAAGGGTTACTATCCACATGAAAAACAACGAACCGAAATTTTTTCCGGAAGTAGCACTTGAACGGTATCACTTATAAGCAATTATTTGTCGAAACCTAAAGGCTTTTAATCAAACCATATTGAATTTCAATCCCGATGAATACACCTTTTGAAGGAGGCTATCGATTTCCCGCCGAATGGGAACCGCATGAGGCAACTTGGTTAACTTATCCGCACAATGATGATTCGTTTCCCGGGAAATTGTCAAGCGTTTATCCTTCGTATTTGCGTTTTATCAATGAAATAGCCAAAAGCGAAAAAGTGCGCATCAATGTTCCCGCCGAGTTTCGAGATCAATTCGTACGCCAACTGACCGAAGCGTCCGTCGATCAAACCCGTGTGGAAATATTTGTTCGGGAGAGCAACGATGTTTGGTGCCGCGATCACGGTCCCGCCTTTTTGATCAACGGAGATCAACCGAAAAGGAAAGCGATCGTTGATTGGGAGTTTAATGCTTGGGGCGAAAAGTATCCGCATGATGCCGACAATAAAATTGCCGGTGCCGTTGCGCGGGATTTCGAATTGCCGATCTTCAAGCCGGGCATTGTCATGGAAGGCGGTTCGGTCGATTTCAACGGCGAGGGAACATTGCTTACCACGAAAGCTTGTTTGTTGAATCCGAATCGTAATCCCAAATTGACGCAAAACCAAATAGAACAATACTTACACGATTATTATTGCGTTTCGCAAATATTATGGCTGGGCGACGGCATCGACGGCGATGATACCGACGGACATGTGGACGATATCGTACGTTTCATTAATTCCGATACGGTGGTTGCCGCCGTGGAATCCGACAAAAACGACGTTAATTACCAACCGTTGCAAGAGAATTTGAAAATGCTCCAATGTATGTCCTTGCTTGGAGGTAAGCAGCTCAACATCGTGGAATTGCCTATGCCCGATCCCGTGTTTCATAACGGGCAACGTCTTCCGGCATCGTATGCCAATTTTTATTTCACCAACGATGCGGTTATTGTTCCGACATTCCGATGCAAGCAAGATGATGCGGCGCTTCGGATTTTGGCGTCGTGCATTCCCGATCGACGAGTCGTCGGGATCGATTCCGTTGATATTGTTTGGGGATTCGGCAGTTTTCATTGTTTGAGCCAGCAAGAGCCGGCAGTGTGACGGAACCGGATAACGGTCGATCGGCACACTTTCTTTAGGGTTATTTTTTCCTTTCCGAATCAAGTTGTCAAAAAACGTTTATTTTTGTTCCGCTCATTTTATATGACAAAAGTCAGTAATTATATTTAATTCTAACGCAATATGCAAAAACATAATTTCAGTGCAGGCCCTTCCATCCTGCCTCGCGTAACCATCGAAGCAACGGCGCAAGCCGTTTTGGATTTTAACGGCAGCGGGTTGTCATTGATGGAAGTATCGCATCGGGGCAAAGATTTCGAAGCGGTAATGAATGAGGCAAGATCGCTCGTCAAAGAGTTGTTGTCGATTCCCGACGGTTATTCGGTGATTTATCTCGGCGGCGGAGCAAGTTTGCAGTTCTGCATGGTGCCGTTCAACCTGCTGGAGAAAAAAGCGGCTTATCTCAACACGGGAGTTTGGGCAAGTAAAGCTTTGAAAGAGGCCAAAGGTTTCGGCGAAGTAATCGAAGTTGCCTCATCCAAAGATGCCAATTTTACGTTTGTTCCCAAGAATTACACGGTTCCCTCGGATGTCGACTACTTTCATATCACCACCAACAACACCATTTACGGTACCGAGTTGATGACCGATCCGAAAGTCGATACCGTTTTGGTTGCCGACATGTCGTCCGACATTTTCAGTCGCCCGATTGATGTTTCGCGTTACGGATTGATCTATGCGGGAGCGCAGAAAAACTTGTCGTGTGCGGGCGTAACCCTCGTTATCGTCAAAGACGATATTCTCGGGAAAGTATCCCGTCACATACCTTCAATGTTGGATTATCGCGTTCACATCGAAAACGATTCCATGTACAATACGCCTCCCGTGTTGCCCGTTTTTACGGCGCTCCAAACTTTGAAATGGATTAAAGCCAACGGCGGAGTGGCGGGAATGCAAAAACGCAACCAAGAAAAAGCCGCTTTGTTGTATCAAGAAATTGATCGCAACAAATTATTCAAAGGTACGGCTGCCGTCGAAGATCGTTCGTTGATGAACGTTTGTTTCGTTATGGCTGACGGTTACCAAGATTTGGAAAAAGAATTTCTCGAATTTGCGCAATCGAAAGGTATGGTAGGATTGAAAGGCCATCGTTCGGTGGGCGGATTCCGTGCATCGATTTACAATGCAATGCCGATTGAAAGCGTTCAAGCATTGGTTGATTGCATGAAAGAATTCGAAACAAAAAAATAAAAGCCTCACCCGCCTCCCCCTCTCCTAAAGAGAGGGGGAGGCGGGGCTAATCACAGACAGTAAAAAAGCATTATTCTCTCCCTTGGGGGTTAATTGATTAATATATGAAGAAAGTTTTGATTGCAACGGAAAAGCCTTTTGCAGGCGTGGCCGTTGACGGAATAAAAGAAATATTGAAGAAAGCGGGATACGAATCCGTTTTGCTTGAAAAATATACGTCGGCTGCCGAAGTATATCAAGCGGTTGCCGATGTCGACGCTTTGATTGTTCGAAGTGACAAGGTTACTCAAGAAGTGGTTGATGCCGCGCCGAAATTGAAAGTTGTGGTACGTGCCGGCGCCGGTTATGACAATCTCGATTTGTCGGCTTGCTCCGCAAAAGGAATTGTTGCCATGAACACGCCGGGACAAAACTCGAATGCCGTGGCGGAATTGGCTTTGGGTATGATGATTTACATGGCGCGCAACGGATGGCAGCCGGGAACGGGAACCGAACTGAAAGGTAAAAAGTTGGGCATTCATGCTTACGGAAATGTAGGCAAATTGGTTGCCGCGCTCGGAAAAGGCTTTGGGATGGAAGTTTATGCCCACGATCCGTTTGTTGCTGCGGAAATCATCAAAAAAGACGGAATACAACCTGTTGCCGACGTAAAGGGTTTGTATGCGACATGCCATTATGTTTCGTTGCATATTCCGGCTACGGAACAAACCAAAAAATCGATCGGATACGATTTGATTTCGTCCATGCCTAAGGGCGGAACGCTTATCAATACCGCACGCAAGGAAGTGATTGACGAAGAAGGTTTACTCAAAGCCTTAATGGAACGCAACGATCTGAAATATGCTTCGGACGTGGCTCCCGATGCGTTAGCCAAGATGCAGGACAGCGTGGGTTCCCGAATTTTCGCCACTCCGAAAAAGATGGGCGCCGAAACGGCTGAAGCCAATATTAATGCGGGATTGGCAGCGGCACGGCAAATCGTCGACTTTTTCGAAAAAGGAGATAAAAAGTTTCAAGTAAACAAATAAAGAAATTTTGTTTTGCAAGAAAAGCCGACCTTTGGGTCGGCTTTTCTGTTTTAATCTCCGTTTTATTGCATTTCCGCTAACGGGTTGCGTTTAGTTTGGTTTGTTTATTTTATAATCCCAAGGGATTATGTTATATTCGTATCGGTATTCCCCCAATCGTTCTTTATTCTCATACTTAACACATTTTGTGGGATAACTTTCTTGATTATATTCATAAACGCTTGTTCCGGATGATTTGGCGCTGTTACTCCAACTCACGCACGGATGAATGTAATTCATATTCTCATTCATGATAATGAAAAACCATTTGGGCGTTTGACAATCATGAAAAGGAGAATACTTGGAATCGTATTTATAGGTTGTAGAAAAAGTGCCATATTTTGTTTCATCGGTTATTGCTTTTATATTACCGTTTGGATCGTATTCAAAACGGCGGGTTATTTGTATCGTGTCCGCGAATGAATATTGTTTGGGCAGCATATTTGACTTAAATTCAATATAGTCTGTTGATCCTTTAAAGGTGTATTTAAGATTAGATTTATCAAATTCAATGATGTCTTGTACTCCGTTTGAATATTGATAGATTATTTTTGATATATCGCCTCTGTTATCATAATATAAAAAACAGGAACGACTTATATTATCGTCATCGTAATAGTCAACATGGGAAATTCGCAAAGAAGCATCATAGAAATATTGTTCAAGTAACTTGTCGTTATAAAAAATTTTATTTACCATTTCGGCATACGGTCTGTTTCTGATATAAGGCATTTCAATGCCGTAAACGGCTACATTTTCTTCAATGCTTCCTTTTTCAACCAATTCATACAAATAAAAACCATTCACATACCAGTCGTTAAAATAATTCGATAGAAACAATTCTTTACCGGACGCGGACTTATAGATTGTTCCATTCGACAAAACAGTCGCCGGGTAATATCCTACCCACATATAGTCATATATATCAAAATCAATTTCATTGCCGGATTTTAATGAACTGAAAGTTGACATAACACTATTTGGCAGTGCAAAAATCGTCAGCCCGTCGGAAATATCGATGTTGCTTAAATCCGTTTTTTTCAATTCTGCCGCAAACATGCTTAATTCTTCATAATTTTCGAGTTCATCGATAATGGACTGTTTCTTGCGTTCAACAAGATTATTGGTTGGATCTTCTTCTTTATTATTGCAGGAAAATGAAATCGCGGCAATCAATAGAAATAAAAGGGTTATTGGCTTTTTCATGTTAATGTTTTTGTTATAAATAAAAAACAAATATATGATTTTTGTGTCATAAATTGTTTAAAAAGTAAAAGTATTCGGAATAAAACCGTTGATTATTGGTTGTCTTGTTTAGAACCGGTTAACTATTTAACCGGTTTTAATAAATCATTGGCCCTCTTTTTTTCGCGGGTAAAGACTCAAATTCCCGTAATCGGTTTTTTATTTGTCCGATCAAAGATTAAATTTGCACATAATTAAACCTATTGGGTTTTAAAAACCCGATAGGTTTTGATAAATTTTGTTTTGCGATTATTTATTGGATTTCAAATAGAAAATAAAATTACCCCGTAACATATCATCGAATGAAAAAGATTGTTTGTATTCTTGCGATTTTGCTTTGCTTTACGGTAAATCCGTTTAACGGTAAGGCATGTACCAATTTTATCATTACCAAAGGCGCGTCGACGGACGGTTCGGTAATGGTGTCTTATTCGGCCGACTCGCATACGCTTTACGGCGAACTGTATCGGTATCCGGCGGCTCGTTACAAAGCGGGAGCTGTACGCAAAATTGTCGATTGGGATACGGGCAAACCGCTCGGCGAGATTCCCGAAGCGGCCGAAACATATTCGGTGATCGGTAACATGAACGAACATCAAGTGATTATCGGCGAAACCACGTTCGGCGGTCGACCCGAATTGGTGGATACAACCGGAATTATCGATTACGGAAGTTTGATTTACATGGCATTGCAACGTTCAAAATCCGCTCGCGAAGCCGTCCAAGTGATGACTTCGTTGGTCGAACAATTCGGCTTTTACAGCGGCGGCGAGTCATTCAGCATTGCCGATAAAAACGAGGCTTGGATCATGGAAATGGTTGGAAAAGGTCCCGGCGGAAAAGGCGCTTTATGGGTTGCTTTGCGTATCCCCGACGGTTATGTATGCGCTCATGCCAATCAAGCACGCATTACGACTTTCCCGAAGAACGATCCGGAAAATTGCTTGTATTCGGAAGAGGCTATTTCCTTTGCGCGCGAGAAAGGTTGGTATACCGGAAGCGATGACGATTTCAGTTTTTCCGATACATACTGTCCGCTCGATTTTCACGGGGCACGTTTTTGCGAAATCCGTGTTTGGTCTTTTTTCAAAGATCTGAATAAAGATATGTATCGTTATTTCGATTACGCGAAAGGCGAAAATCTCAAAAATCGTATGCCGCTTTGGATCAAAGCCGATCGGAAAGTGTCGCCCAAAGACGTAATGAATTTCATGCGCGATCACTTGGAAGGTACCGAATTGGATATGCGCAAGGACCTCGGTGCGGGACCGCACGGTTTGCCGTATCGTTGGCGCCCGCTCACGTGGAAGGTCGACGGGAAGGAATATCTGAACGAACGTGCCACGGCAACGCAACAAACCGGATTTTGGTTTGTGGGACAAGCTCGATCGTGGTTGCCCGACATGATTGGCGGTATTCTTTGGTTCGGCGTGGACGATGCAGCCACTTCGCCGCTCACGCCCATGTATTCCTCCATCAACAAAGTTCCTCATACATTTGCGCAAGGCAACGGCAGCATGGCGGAATATTCCGAAACCGCGGCATTTTGGATTGTTAATCAAGTAGCTAATTTTACGTATTTGCGTTACGATATCATGAGTAAGGACGTGTGCAAAGCCATGCACGAATTGGAGGACGGTTATTTGAAAGACGTAGCTCGCGTTGATGCCGAAGCGTTGGCGCTTTACAAGAAAAATCCGAAAAGCGCGCAAAAATATCTTACCGATTATTCCGTGCAACAGGGCGAAGCCACGTTCCAACGTTGGAAAAAGCTTAGCCAATTTATGTTGGTTAAATTCATTGACGGTAATGTTAAGAAAGAAAAAGACGGCAAATTCCTGCCAAATAAGTACAATACCACGGTGGCTCGACCGGATAATCCGGATTATCCCGAGTGGTGGCGCCGCAAAATCGTGGAAGACACGGGCGATAAATTACGTGTAAAAGAATAAAATTTTCGTCAAGAAATTGAATTGGGATACCCTTCTTTCGGCAAAACGATTCGGCGGCGGTTCTGCGTCCGCGGATAAGAGCGACGTGCGATCGCAGTTTCAGAGAGATTACGACCGTATTATTTTCTCGTCACCTTTTCGCCGATTGCAAAATAAAACGCAGGTTTTTCCTTTGCCGGGAAGTGTTTTTGTGCACAATAGGCTAACACACAGTCTTGAAGTGGCAAGCGTTGGCCGTTCGTTGGGTCATATGTTGGCCGGCGAATTGGAAAAACGCAAGGAATTGCCCGGGGCCGATTTGTTCTCCGCGTTCGGGTCGATCGTGTCGGCAGCCTGTTTGGCGCACGATATGGGGAATCCTCCGTTCGGACATTCGGGCGAGAAGGCCATTTCGCGTTATTTTACGGAAGGAAACGGCAAAGCGATTAAAGGAATGGTTTCCGATAACGAGTGGACCGATCTCACTCATTTCGAAGGGAATGCCAATGCGTTTCGCGTGTTAACGCACCAATTCAACGGGCGACGCAAGGGCGGATTTGCGCTTACGTATGCAACGCTGGCTTCGTTGGTAAAATATCCTTACGGATCGGAAGCCGCCGATCCCGGAAAATTCAAATACGGATATTTTGCATCGGAATACGACACATTTGAGGAAATTGCCCGGGAACAAGGCATCGTTCGTCTTTCGGATAATCCCGTACGGTATTGCCGACATCCGTTGGTTTATTTGGTGGAAGCCGCCGACGATATCACATATCAAATCATGGATGTGGAGGATGCTCACAAACTAAACATCTTGTCGACCGCCGAAACCAAAGATATCCTAATGGCATTTTGGTCCGATTCGTCGGAGAACGATCGATCTTTTTTTGCACACGCCAAGGAAGTATTTGCAACCGTTACCGATGCCAATGAACAGATTTCGTATTTGCGCGCCATGTTGATCAATAAGTTGGCGGGCGAATGTATTTCCGTTTTTATGGGTTGCTATGAGGCGATTATGGAGGGAAAATATACTTCGTCGTTGATCGATTCGCTTGACGGCACATCGGCGATTGCCATGAAGCGATGCAGCGCGTTGTCCGTCGAACGGATATACAATCATTCGTCGGTTGTTGAAGTCGAATTGGCGGGATACCGTATTTTGGGCGCTTTGATGAACGAATTTGTCGATGCCGTGCTGAATCCGAAATCGCATTATGCAAAAAAACTGCTGGCTTTATTACCCGATCAATTTGCCGGACGGCCCGATGCATCGACATACGGCAAGATACAATCGATTCTCGATTTCGTGTCGGGTATGACCGATTTATATGCTTTGGAATTGTACCGTAAAATCAACGGGATACAAATCGGTTATTAATTCCGGATTACTTATATTCGAAATGAGAAAATAGATAAAGAGCCGCCAAACATAGAAATGAATAACCCCAGGGCAGAGCCCCGAGGTATCAAGACCAAAGGTTTTTTTTGTTTCCGACCCAGAGGGTCGGGGTATTAAACCACTTATTATGAATAAGAAATTGCGCATACCTAACATAAAATATTACGCGTCGGAGACGCAACTTACTTTAGCCCGACGGCAACGCCTCGGGGTAAAAGTTTGAATAACAAGGTGCGTCACACTGTAAGTGCAGCTTAAGTTGCCCCTTCGGGGCGCATGTTTACAATCCGACTTCGAACCCGAGGCGCCGCTTCGCTTGCCGTCGGGCTGAAGTAAGTTGCCTCTTCAAGGCGTTATGTAATCTTTTATAAAGAAAATTTGCATTATCCGATAGTTGTATATGGGATATACGGATTAAAAATTTTGTGAAAATGTAACTCGATTCCCAAAAACTTCGTAAAACCGAACATGGAAATTAACAAAAATAAATTAGGAATGAAAATCACAAAAATTTTGACGGGAACGATTTTGGTGGCGGTTTTGTTTGCGGCATGCGAAAAGGATAAAGATAATGCTGAAACAAATATAACATTAACTTGTAAAGGGCAAACGGTTGACGATTACCTGTTATGGGCAGGCTCATCGAGCGGAGGACAACAAGTAAATACCCAAAATATTTCGCTAAAAAAAGTTTTTCGGAGCGATTGGATCGAAGACCTTGATGAAATAACGGAAGAATACACCAATACATCGATCTCGTTCAACAACGACAACGTAACTTTTCAATGGATTGACAAGGTGCAAACCGGAAAATATTACTTCCGCAACGACTCGTTATACCTTAAAAGAGACGGGAGACGCGATTACATGGTCGGAGTGGGCAATCGTAACAAGATCGTCATCAGAGACGGATTTATTCATATCGCGTACGATTTGGGCGATGTAAAAGGAACAAGTACCCGAAGCGCCGGCGAATTTCAGCAACGGTTTACGTTGAATGACGGGTTGAAAATGATCGGTTTCGAATCGTTAAATCAAATGAATCCGGGCGACACCATCGCAATTTATAACGTAAGCTATATTTTCGAGGTAAATTAGATTCTCTTAAATATATCCCAAGTTTTTCAGCCAATTCTCGTCGTTGCGCCAATCTTTGCGTACTTTGATAAATGTTTCGAGAAATATTTTCTTTTCGAAAAACCGTTCCATTTCTTTGCGGGCTTCGGTAGCCGTTTTTTTCAGAGCGGCGCCTTTTTTTCCGATCAATATCGCTTTTTGCGTGTCGCGTTCCACGAAAATCACCGTTTGAATCCGTATGATGTTTTCTTCTTCTTTGAACGATTCCACCACCACTTCCGTGCAATACGGCACTTCTTTGTCGTAATATTCGAAAATCTTTCCGCGCAATATTTCCGATACGAAAAACCGTTCGGGTTTATCGGTCATTTCGTCTTTCGGAAAATAAGGCGGGCTTTCGGGCAACGCTTCCTTAACGGCACGAATGACGGTATCGGTGTTGAATTTCTCTTTGGCGGATGTCGGGATGATTGAAGCTCCGGGAAGCAGCGTTTTCCATAAATCGCTCAACTGATCGAGCTTTTCGGGTGTGGTCAAATCTATTTTATTGATGACCAGCAATACGGGGATATCCGTTTTCGATACCTTTTCGAGATATTCGGCGTGTTTGTCGGGCGTTTCCACCACATCGGTTACATACAAAATCACGTCGGCATCCGTAAAAGCGGTATTTACAAAGCCCATCATTCCTTCCTGCATTTTATATTTCGGGCGGATGATTCCCGGTGTATCCGAAAAAACAATTTGATAATCCTCGCCGCTGATGATACCCATGATGCGGTGACGTGTTGTTTGCGCTTTGGCCGTAACAACAGATAAATGTTCGCCCGTGAGCGCATTCATCAACGTGGATTTTCCGACATTGGGATTCCCGACGATATTTACAAAACCGGAACGATGCATGCTTTACGATTTTTATGGTTTGCCGACGCGATATTAGCAGTTATTTATCGTTTATGCAAACCCGCTGTCGATTATTCGACGAGTGATGCGGAATCCGGTCGAATGTCAGAATCCGTCGTCGGTCGGCCAACCGACTCTTTCGTGCGATTTGTCGCAAAAAGGTTTGTTTTTGGAATTTCCGCAACGGCAAAAATTCGTATTTCCGTTGGTTTCGATCAAACAACCGTCGGTATCTCTCAATTCGTAATCTCCGTCGATTCTCATCGGACCTCGCGGAAAGATCGTAATGTGCGCCGGTTTCGGCGATGCGTCGTATGTTTGGTCATTTTTCATCCGAAAATCCGATTTTTTGATGTCTGCCGTCACAATAAGGTTGTCGGTTCGAATGTCCGCAACGGCACAACGGAGTTGTTTGGTATGTCCGATATTCTTCTCCTTTGTCGTTCGATATCGTAAAGGAGCCCTTGCAAACCAAAGGTCCGTTTTTGACAACGCTGATGCAAAGAGATGCTTTTTGCGTGTTCTCGGATTTTTGATCGGTGGTTTTCTCGATATCTTTATTCCACTTATAGGTCAAGGCATCCGTCGGACATAAGTCCACCACCTCGATGATTTTTTCCGTCGATGCGCCGTTCATGTTGACCCACGGTCGTTTACCCGGATTGAAAACCGAACGTAATTTCACGAAACAAGTGGTGGCATGTATACACTCATCCGGCCGCCAATAAACGGTTATTTCTCCGTTGGTATACTCTCTGTCATTGCGATTGGCCATCTTTCCAAGGTCTCCAAAATGAATAATAAATCGGTTAATTAATAACCCCGACCATCCCCGGTTTGTTCATTTCGGAAGCAAATGTACGGAAAATATACCTTCCCGGAATATCTTCTCGTCGGATATGCCAAAACTTCACCGGCATTCCCGTTGCGACGATCCGTACTTTTCAGACGACTTTTCGTTTCGATGATCCGATTATCTTCGGATATCTTGCGCTTAAGCGCTGGCCGCGTATTCTTTTATCTTTGCATGACCGCTTACTTTGTCGGAATCGGAAGAGAGAATTTTGCTCAATTCCAATCTTAACCCCAAGGATATTCTCGGACCTGCGCTTTGCATCAATTCTTCGGCCAAATGATACGCCTCGTCCTTTTGTCCTTGCGCCTCATATAATCTCAAGAGGAGAAAACGAGGATAGATGTTGTCCGGCAGCGCGGTGATGACCTTTTTAAAAGCTTTTTCGGCTTTGTCGTATTCTTTAACGGTTTGGTAGAGCAATCCCAGTTCAAGGTATGTCAAGGATGTTCGTCCGTGTACCAATCCGTTTTCAAGCATCTTGATCTTTTTTTTCATTTTGTCAAACGCACCCATGACGATGTTTTTTAATTTATGATTTTGTTTTGACAGCACAAATATATGTAAAATATTTCATAAATACTATAAATATAGTATTAAATAATTGTTAAATTTTCTTTTTATTTTTCGATTGCAAATCACATTGTTATCAATTGTCAGATCAATGTTGCATGCCGAGTCTGTTCTGTGATTTGCGGACTAAATTGAATTTGCGGAAATATTCGGATTTTTTGTCGAAACATGCTTCGACAAGGGAGCAAGGTCGATCTCGCCGTATACGGTTAAAAGAACGGATATCCGATACCGATGCTGAGACAGAAATCGTCGAGCGAAAGGCGTTTGCCTCCGTTATCGGGATTGGGCGTAAATGTCCATCTGCCGCTTCCGGCAGGGTCATGCAGTTTCATACCCAAATCTGCGCGAAGAATAAAATAGTTGAAATCAAATCGTAAACCGAATCCGCCGCTTACCGCAATTTCTTTGTAAAAACGGTCGAAACTGAAATCGGCGCCTTTTCGGTCTTCGTCTTTGTGCGTGTCCCAAACATTGCCGGCATCCATAAAAAGGGCGCCTTCGATGAGCCATACCAGTTTAAACCGATATTCGAGGTTAGCTTCCAGCTTTATATCGCCCTTGTTGTTCGTATATTTGGTGATTGATGCATTATCTTTGTATGAACCGGGTCCCTAACTGCGCAAGCGCCATCCGCGGATGCTGTTGGCTCCTCCCACGTAATATTTCTTTTCGAACGGCATGGAAGCAACCGTTTTCTTAACGCCGTCTTCCGTTGTCGTGTTTATCGAATTGCCGTACGGCCATCCGACGCCGGCAAAGAAACGGCTCACCAACTTGTTGTTACCATTGATGGTGTAATAATAACGGAACTCAACGTCGCCCTTCACGAATTGAGAAAACGCATTATTCAAAATTTCGTATTGCCCTCCCGCATCGACGGATTTACCGGACATTTTGGAAAAAGCATCCAACAGAAGGCCTGCCGTTTCGAAATTGGTTCTGATAAAGAAAAAATTATCCTTGTTGGCTTGTCGCATGTCCCTAACAAAACCGTAGCTGCTCGAAACAACCATGTGCGACTGATAACTGTTTTTCAGATACGGATACATGTCCAACGTTTTTTCGAAGTCCGAATCGATATAAGGAAGCCGTACAAAATTCACGTCCAACGGCCGGATGGTATGACTGATCACCTCAGACCCCCTCCAGTTGTATCCGAACGAAGTGCTGAATACCGTTCGGGTGTAGTCCGGGCGTCGTTGATAATTATACAGGACGGAAAATACGGTTTTGGGATTATATTTTCGAATAAAACGATCGGAACGAAACGGAAGCAGAAACTTGGGAACGTTGAGCGTTGCTTCGGCCTCGTACTCCATGGTTGTTTTAAATTGCAAAGCTTTATCGGTGGAAACGGCCTCGAGCATGCCCCGCAATTTCAAATCGAAAATTTCGGCATGTCCCAGTAAACTTTTGTTCTGATATTGAAGATTGACAGCTCCGCCCAAATTTCCGTCGGAGTTGGTTCCTTCCAGTTCAACCTTATAGCTTTGTCGCAGAAAAGGCAATAAATTAATGCGGCAATCCAAATCGCGCATTAACATCCCCGTTTGTCCCGGAGGTTCCGAAAATTCAATGTTTACCTGCTTGAAATTGCGCAACCCGAGTAAGTGCTGGTATGTTTCCGTAATATCGGAAACACGATACAGCGAATCGGAAAAAATGTACAGAGAGTTGTTTATGGTAGAATGTTTTACGGGAAATTTTTTCGGAATAATGAAACTTACTTCACCGTACGTCAACGTGTCGGACGCGGTATCGGATGCATCTTTTCGATTTGACGAAGTTTCCATGCTCAAGCCGGCATTTACCGTAAGCTTTCGGATGTAATACAACGGATACGGCGCTTCGATTACCCGATTATCTTCCGTACGTTCGGTATGAGATCGCACGATTAATTCGAGACTGACGGTCCTGTTTTTGTGAGCGGTATCGGCCTTGAAGGAAATATAATCATCCGCAAAACCGTAATAACCTCTATTTTTGAGATTGGTTTCGATGCGTTTGCGTTCTTTTTCCAAAATGCCGACGTCGAACGGTATTCCTTCTTTCAGCAAGGTTTTTAAGGTATCGGCCAATATCAAAGGTGCAATCGTTGTGTCGGGAATGGTGTAGCGGACGCCTTTAACAGTGTAAGGCCAACCCGGTTTAATGAGGTATGTTACATCGGCTTTTTTCTTTTTCAGGACAACCGTATCGGTTACCCGAGCATAGTAATAACCTTTGTTTTCGAGAAAAAGATCCAACTGTTCCGCCGTTTTGTCGGTCATGCTTTGTTGCCATATTACGGGTTCTTCACCGTTTTTGCGCAACCATTTGTTCCATCCGTTGTCTTTGTCGAGTTTCGAGCGGTTGTACAACCACAAGTGAAACTTCATCCCGATGATTTTCTTGTTCGGTTTCTGTCGGATATAAGGTTTCAGTTGCTCTTTCCCGATGTTTTTACCGTCGATTTCCACGTTAACCGAACGCAACAAATACTCTTCTTTGGGGACGTACTTTGTCGGATTGCAGGAAGTAAGATAAAAGACGAGCGGTAAGAGATAAACCGGAAAGTGGAAAGAGAAAAGCGAAAACCGACAACGCATCGACAATCCGGAACGAAACCGAATGCCGATCGACGTTCGCAATATATCCGCCCGACGCGTGTACTTTTTTACGCAATTGCCTGCCGTGCAACGTATATTTTCAAGCAACTCTCCCGTTTTTTATCTTTTGTCTCTTATCTTTTACCTCATTCCCATTCGATGGTCGCGGGCGGTTTGGAGCTGATGTCATACACTACTCGGTTTACGCCCTTCACTTTATTGATGATTTCGTTGGAAACCTTGGCCATGAATTCGTACGGGAGATGTGCCCAATCGGCCGTCATGGCGTCGGTCGACGTCACGGCACGCAAGGCAATCGTGTTTTCGTATGTCCGTTCGTCGCCCATAACGCCGACCGACCGTACGGGCAACAAAATGGCGGCTGCTTGCCACACTTTGTCGTATAAATCCCAATCGCGAAGCATTTGGATATAAATATCGTCGGCATCCTGTAAAATGCGTACTTTTTCGGGTGTAATATCGCCGAGAACACGAATGCCCAAACCGGGTCCGGGGAAGGGGTGACGACCGAGCAAATGCGGCATCATGCCCAATTCTCGACCGACGCGACGCACTTCGTCTTTGAACAGCAGGCGAAGCGGTTCGACCAATTTCAGATGCATTTTTTCGGGAAGACCGCCCACGTTGTGATGCGACTTAATGACCGTTCCCGTAATGGAAAGCGATTCGATGATATCGGGATATATGGTGCCTTGTCCCAACCATTTAACGTTTTCCAATTTGCCGGCTTCTTCTTCGAAAACATCGATAAAGCCTTTGCCGATGATCTTTCGTTTCGTTTCGGGATCGGAAACTCCCGCCAAACGGTCGTAAAATTTTTGCTTGGCGTCGATGCCGATAACATTCAGTCCGAGATGTTCGTAATCGCGCAACACGTTTTCAAATTCGTTTTTGCGTAATAATCCGTGATCGACAAAAATGCAAGTCAAGTTTTTTCCGACGGCTTTATTCAGCAACACGGCCGTTACCGACGAGTCAACCCCTCCCGAAAGCGCTAAAATCACTTTGTCGTTACCCAATTGTCGTTTCAGCATTTCCACGGTGCTTTCGATGAACGAAGCCGGTGTCCAATCCTTTTTCATGCCGCAGATATTGAGAAAATTATCCAGCAGCAAAAGTCCGTCTTCCGTATGAAATACTTCGGGATGAAATTGCACGCCCCAAGTCGGTTCGTCTTTCGCTTTGTACGCCGCAACCGGCACATCGTCCGTGGTTGCGATGACGTTGAACTCGGCAGGAACGGAGGTTATCGTATCGCCGTGCGACATCCAAACTTGAAATTTATCTTTGGCATCTTTGAACAATTGATCGGTTTTATCGCAAGGCGTGAGCATCGCTCTTCCGTATTCGCGCGAATCGCCTTTTTCCACTTTTCCTCCCGACAAAGCGGCCAAATATTGCGCACCGTAACAGATTCCCAAAACGGGATATTTGCCTTTGAAAGCCGATGTGTCGGGCTTAAAGGCTTCTTTATCGGTCACCGAAAAGGGACTTCCGGAAAGGATAACTCCTTTTACATCGGGGTCATTTTCGGGAAATTTATTGTACGGAACAATTTCGCAATAAACGTTCAACTCCCGCAATCTGCGTCCGATAAGTTGCGTGGTTTGTGAACCGAAATCGAGAATGATGATTTTTTCGTGCATAATGAGGTTTAAAGATATGAGTTTTACCGATCGGAAAACGAAGACAAAATTAAGTGAAATTATCGTTTTCACCATTTGCTTCATCGAAAAAAACGGTATTTGTTTTATCGACAAAAAGTCGGCAACCAAACAATGGAATGCAAAAATTCCGAAACTTCGAAATATTCCGTGTTCTCCGAGCCTCCGGGATCGGATGATTTACATTTTCTTTTCGGCCGCCCGATATAATTTTTCGGTTGCTTCGCGAGTGCTTCCGTTGAAAACGACTCCCGCTTTATTGCCTTTGATCCAAACCGCAAACCAAGTGCCGTCTTCCAATCGAACGGCGGTATTTGTTTTTGCTTCGGGAGCGTATTTCTGTTTCATCTGTGTATACGCTTTTCGGGCGGCATTGTTGTCGGGATATTCGGCCAACAGAAGATAACTGCGATCTTCCGGAGCGCCGTATTTGGCCAAAACGGCGTCGACGTTTTTATCGATATCCAAAATGTTGTAATCGGCAATAAAATAGTAGGAATTAAGCCAAATGTAATGATGAAAATAGACAAATCCCGCGGGCGCCAAATCTTTCTCGGGCAGTCGGTCGACAATGTCGGGAATTTTACCGATACCGGGAATGGCTTTATCGATCAGCAAAGCCGATTGTCGAACGGCTTCCGTGCTTTCGGGCGTTACCTTCGACGTATTGATGATGACAAAATAACGGTCTTTCCAAAACATCACGGCATCACGTTGACTTTGCGATCCTTGTCCGTATGTATGCTCTTCTTTATCGCGGGTTTGCGTATACACGCCGAAAGCATTTTTCGCTTCGGTCATTTCGTACACTTCAACCGTTACCTCGGGCAGATTTTCGACCGTGTATACCCTGCCTTTCATGCCGACCAAGCCGTACGACAGATACATTTCCGCACCTCCGTTGATGTATTCAAACAGGTTTTCGTCCGTGTAATCGAGTTGTTCCGTTGCCCGATACGCTCCAAGTTGTTCCGGTAATTGTTCCGCCGGGTTTTGCGCCCGAATTCCGGTAAAAGGAATAGTCATGAGGAGTAAAAAATAAAGATGTCGCATAGTTTGAATGAATAACCCGGCAAATGTATCGATTTGATACTATGATTGCAAGGAATTTGCCGGAATAGTTGCGTACGCTCGGCAAAAACTTTTTCATTTTTTTTGCGGAAAATATGTTGCATGTCAAAAATATGTATTTACTTTGCATTTAAAAGTACTTTTGTTTTAACAGTTATTTGAATGTTGCTAAATTTTGATTTACAGATTAATAATTAAAGCGTAATGCCATGAAAGAGTTGTTTCGCGACAAGCAATACGGCATCGGATTGATTTTGGTGTCGGTGAGTTTTTTGATCTATTTATTGGGGTTGAATGTTAAAGAAGAGGGAGAAGCGTTGGGGATATTCTTCGTTCACTTTATTTTTACGGCGGGATATTGGTTATCCGTCATTATTTCGGCAATCTTTTTTCGCAAGAAGTATCGTTTTTGCCGCGTCTTTCCGGCATTGGTGCTGTCGCTGATCAGCGCCTACGCGCTCAATCGATGCATGAATATTTTCGATGCGTCGCCGTTTTGGTTTTCGATCGTATTGGCAACGATTTCGGCAGCTTGTTTGAGTTTGGCGTTTTTTAAGGAAATGCCCCGACCGTTGCGTTTGGCGGTTTCAGCGATTGTCGGTGCGGGAATGATCGTGTTTCTCTACCTTGCCGTTTATCTGGTTCCGATTTATCCGATCAGTATGGCGATCTTTTGGGTACTCGGCATTTCGTTGCACGGTTTTGTCCCGTTACTGTTTATTGTTTTTATTTCCGTTTGGCTTTACAAATTCGGAACTTATGACAAAAAAGCGTTGTTAAGTACGGCAGCGGGCGCCGGATTCGTGATTGTTTCCGCAACCGTGTTCACCGTTCGTTGGGCGCACACCGTCAATTTGATCAACGACACGTATCGGGAAACCTTTGTCGAAGATGATGCCGCGTTTCCCGCTTGGGTGAGGGTGGCGCAACGTATCCCGAAAAACAACGTTACCAACAAGGCATTGAAAGTAGGACTCACGTATTTGCTTCCCGATTTCGATTCCAACAATTTCTTTAACTTTAATTTTCCTTCGCGGTTTACCGAGCCGAAAATACACGATCCGTTTATCGTTACGGCTTGTTTTTTTACCGATGAACCATGCCTCAACGATGAGGAAAAAATCAAGATTCTCGAGAGCATTTACGACTGTCGGCAACAAGCAACCGAACGGTTATGGAGCGACGAAGGGATCGAGACGACCTACGTCAATTCATCCGTTCTGATATGGCCGCAATATCGCACCGCTTACACCGAACAAGTGATCATGGTGCGCAACACAAAATCCCTTTGGCGCGGCGGCGAAGCCGTGTATACGTTTCACCTGCCCGAAGGTTCGGTGGTAACTTCGCTTTCGTTGTGGATCAACGGCAAGGAGGAAAAAGGAATATTGACCTCCAAAAGTAAAGCCGATTCGGCTTATCGAACCATCGTGGGCGTCGAATCGCGCGATCCGTCGTTGGTTCATTGGCAGGAAGGATCCACCGTAAATGTTCGTGTGTTCCCCGTTACCGATAAGGAGGAACGAACATTTAAAATAGGAATTACTTCGCCGTTGAAGAAAACGGATCGACGATTAATATACGAGCCCGTTTATTTTGAGGGAACCGACTTCACGAAAGCGAAAGAAGTCGCCAAGATTTCGTTCATGCAAACGCCCGAAAATCCGAAATATCCGTCGTTTTTCAAAAAAGAAGGTTCAGAATTATCATCGAAGAAAAAAACAAAGTACGACAATCGTTGGACGGTTTCGATGGATGATACGGGTTTGTCCGCCGAACCATTTTGTTTCGACAACCGTTGTTACACGGTTCGGGAAACGAAATCGCGAGAAATACCGGTTGATATTCGGGATGTTTATTTGGATGTAAACCGATCGTGGTCGAAAGCCGAATTCGATGAGGTGACGGATATTTTCAAAAACAAGAAAATACTGATGTATGACGGTCAAGAGATGAAATCGGTAACGGCCGAGAATAAAGATCATTTATATCGGACATTGAAAAACCAAGAGTTTTCGCTTTTCCCCGTTCATTTGATCGAAAGGCCCGAACAAAGTTTGCTTGTCGGCAAAAGTACGGCGGTGTCGCCTAATCTTTCGGATCTGAAAGATTCCCGATTTTTTGAAAGTCTCAAAAGAAAAGCTCGTTCGGATCGTGCGGTTTACTTTTTCGATCTCGGCGAAGAATTGTCGCCTTATTTGAAAACGCTTCGAGAATATCGTTTGCTGCATTATCGGCGGGGCGACGTTGCCGAGTTACGGCGGATGGCGGGGAAGTCGGTTTTCGTGCAAACCTCTCCGGAGGATGATTCGTGTGTGACGGTACATGATGCCGAAATCGATATCGTCAAGCAAAGCGATAATATCCGATCGTCCGTTGCTCCCGATCATTTGATGCGTTTGTTTGCATACAACCACATCATGTTTCGATATGCCGAAAGTTGGAACACCGCTTCGCCTGTTACCGACGCTTTGGTTTCCGAAGCGCAACAAGCATACGTGGTATCGCCCGTATCGAGTTTGGTGGTGTTGGAATCGCAGGCGGATTACGATCGGTTTGATATTAAAGATACCGAAAACAGTTTGCACAATGCATCCAAAAGTTCGAAAGGCGCCGTACCCGAGCCTCACGAGTGGGCGTTGATGGCAATAGCGGGATTCATTGCGGTATATCTGTATGTTCGCAGAAGAACGACAAAATGTTCCGTGAATTCCGAACGATAGTTATCCATATTTTACGCAAAACCTAACAGACTTTTAAAACCTGTTAGGTTTCAACTAATTATTCGACATGAATATTCCCGTACCACTCGAAAAATCGCATCTTGACCGAATCGTTTTTGCGGTTTCCGTATTGTCGGTCGGATTGGTTGCCGTGGTTTGTTTGCGCGAGTTTTTGTCGCAACAATTGTTCAACTTGGTATTGGGCGGCTTGACCGTGCCTTTTGTTCTGCGAATGAATCCCGATAAAAAAGGATCTTATCGATTCGCCGTTGTCGCCTTGTTTTTCATGGCATTATTGTTTTATGCGCCCGTCAGCACATTGGTTTATTTTTCGTTGATCGCCGTTTTGCTGTTTGCGGCGGAAAATCGATTCGGTCGGGTAAACTTCTTGACCGTGGCGACGGCGATTTTGACGATGCCGTTATCGACTTATTTGGTCAACATGTTCAGTTTCCCGATTCGACTGCAACTTACGTCGATTTGCGGATCAATTTTTCGAATGGCGGGAATTCCCGTCGAAACCGCGGGGAACACGTTTACGTATGCGTCTGACGATTTTACGTTTGATCCCGCCTGCATGGGCTTGAATATGTTGATTTCGTCCTTTCTAGTCGGAATTTTGCTGTTCGGCTTTTATCAAAAGAAATGCAATCGGGAGATGCCCGTTGTGAGCGTGATCGCATATTTGATCATCATTTTATTGCTGAATATTTTCTCCAATTTGGTCAGAATGATGATATTGGTGTTGTTTCGGGTATTTCCCGACACCGTAACGCATGATGTTGTCGGCATTAGTTGCTTTTTGGTACAAATTGTATTGCCCGCTTGGGTAATTTGTCGAGTGATGGTGAAAAGGCCCCACCCCCCGAGAGACTGTTCAAAAAGTCTAAAATTACGGCTGGATTACAAATTCAGCCGAACGTTATCTTCTGTAGAACAAACTGATAATGTTGAGCGGAATTTGCAATTCCGCTCGAAAATTGACTTTTTGAATAGTTTCGGTTCGACATGTGCAAGCCATTCGGAAAACGGTCCGAAGTTGTTTCCAAACCGACTTGCCAAAGATGTTGGAAAGAAGAGAGTAGGAGGAAAGGCTTCCCTCGTCCAAATAATTTGTTGCGTGCTGTTGTGGGTTGTTGCCTTGCAGGTTGCGGAAAAGAAAGAACGCATCGATGTTTCGATATCGGCTGCCGATGTGCCGGGGTATACTGCTGCTCCGTTTTCGTACGGAGTCATAAAATTGGAGAATGAAAATTCGTTGGTTTACGTTAAGCAAATTCGTTGGTTTTGCGACACGGAACATAATCCGATGGCTTGCTGGAGTGGGAGCGGCTACACGATGTCGCATGTTCGGGAGGCAATATTGGGCAATCTCAACATGTATACCGCCGTTTTGCAAAGAGACGATGATGTGTTGTATACCGCTTGGTGGTATGCCAACGGTCAATCGGCCGTCGTCGGACAACTTCAATGGCGTCGAGATATGTTGTTCGGCGCTCCGGCGTATTCGTTGATTAACGTAACGACAGCCGATGAGAAAATACTGGAATCCGAAACGGCAAAGATTGCGGAGTTGTTTGCAAAGACAAACGGAAAGATTTTGGAAGCTCGGTTGATCGGGAGTTGTTCGGATTGATATTTAATCGGCTTTTATTCATAATAAGTGGTTTAATACCCCGACCCTCTGGGTCGGAAACAAAAAAAACCTTTGGTCTTGATACCTCGGGGCTCTGCCCTGGGGTTATTCATTTTCAGTATCAATTCATCCGTTACTTTTACGGTTCCGCTTTTCGAATATCGTTTATCCTTCGGGATATTGATCGTGATCGGAATTTCGGTTTTTGCTCGGTATGTGATGATACCGTTTTCTTTTTTCCAATTGATTCGAACGACTTTTCCGGTTCCGGTAATCGGTATTTTGCCTTCCGCTTCGTTCAAACTTCCCGGATTCAATTGAAAATCGAACGTACATTCTTTGATATCGAATCGGTTTTTCAATCCCAGCATGTACCGTGTCAGTTGCCACGTGGGGCAGCCCGACCAATGATGGCAATGGGACCAACGGGTGTCAAATACTTCGATCCATGTGGTTCGATCGTCTTCGAGCATCCAACCCCAACATTTGCGATATCGATCGAGTACGAAATCCGTCTCGCCTTTTTCGATTAACAACGAAAGAGCAAAATGAAAGAAATAAGGCGTTATTAATTGCTTGTCGGCATTTCCGGGATCACTCAACCGCGGGGCGTCGACTTTCTCGGGAAAGCAATTAAGAATATGTTTTTTGATGTATTCGACAGCTTCCGTTTCGCTTTTTCGGTCGAAAAAACCGTTCGTTAACCCCAAAACGGTACGATGATAACCGATCGTTCCGAAATCGTAATGTCCGTTTGTCGAATGTCGATCGTACCATGCACGAATGATGAGGTTGATATCGTTTTCCTTTTGGCGATAAAATACCGCTTCGCGGGTTTTGCCCAAAACATCGCACCATCGGGCCATATCGCGCAGGGCGGCCGAATAATGAAGATTTAATCCGATATCGACGGGGCCGTCGTTGCGGACATATCCCCAATCGATGAATGCCCAACCCGCTTTGTCGGTCAACCCATCGGCTGATGTGTGCGTAAACATGTAATCGAGATTCTTTCGAGCGCCGTCGAAAAGATCAATCAAAATCGTTTTATCTCCGGTGAGGCGCCAATAATTAAGACAACCGCTTACCCATTGCAACGCAAAGCTCGCCACGTATATGTCGCCTCCGGGGCACATACCCGCTACCAAACCTCCGGGTGAGGCGCATTGTGCGCTTTGCCGCAACGTACGTCCCACCAAAGCAACATCGGAAAACGCAGCCGCTCCTATTTCGACACCCAAATAAGGAATATCCATCCATTGACCCCGTTCGCGGGTCGGATTATCGACAACGGCATCTTCCGAGCAGGCTTTGAACGTTTCCGCGCCGACTTGCCAAATGCGATTCAGTAATTCGTCGTTCGTGCGGAAACTTCCGTCAATGTCGCCGTAATAACAACGTTCGATGAATGTTTCGTCGATGATTTTTATTTGCTCGGGCGGCGCAATAATGTGTATTTCCGCGAAACGGCCTCCTTTCGGTGTCAACGGGAAAAATTCCTGCACACCGCCCCGTGCCGTGAAATGATCCATGTTGTACGAGTCGCTCGTCGACAACGTAATCCAGGGAGTGACCCTGCCGTTGTTGAGCGTTTCGGAATACGCAAATTCCACCACCGCTCCGGCGGGTAAATCCAACGTAAACTTGGGACGAATCAATCGTACCCGACCCAAATCGTAACGAATCCAAATGCCTTGCGGCGGATTGTCTTTACATTGCAAATCGCGCAAAAAGAAACGTGCGGAGATATTATCGTGCTCGTACCCGAATGTTTCGGCAAACACCCCCTTGCCGATGATTTTCGGTTTTACGGGGAAATGTCGCACGTTGGCCGTTGATAACGGTTTTACGTTGCCGATTCGGGGCGTAACCGATTCGGGGGTTTCCCATTTGCCGTTGTCGAATGTCGGTTGCATCCAATCTTGTTCCGTCAAGCGGGTATCGAGCCATTCCACCCAACCGAGTTGAGCGTTGATGCGGCGGAATTGCGATAAATAGCCTTTCAACCGCGTTGCTTTCCAATCGGGGCGAAGCGGATTTCCGTCGACGATTGCTTCACACCAAAAAAACGGCGGAATTACCTTGAGCATTCTTGTTTCGACACCTTCCTGATGTACCTGTACGGCAACAATGTTTCGTCCTTTCGGCAATGTCAGTTCGTGTGTTTGATATTCGGGATACGATATGTGATAACGGGACGGTCCTTCGGTAAAATAAACACCGTTTACCCAAACCGTAAACCAAGAAGAAGCAAGAAGATTCAATGTGACGACAGATTCTTTTTCGAGGCGGATCTCTCCTCTGAAAGCAACGTGATAATCTTTTTCGTCGGGCCGACAGTCGTTGATCCATAAAGCGGACTCCGAATTTTGAGCGCGAATTGTCGGAAAAAGAAGGATGAAAATCCAGAAGTATTTGATGCGATTCATGTTTCGGAGATGCAACATTTTCTGTAAATTTAATTGACGAACAATTGCCGATCATTCGATCCGTTTGCAATTTTCGTCATACAAACCCGTCAAAATGGTGTTGCCGTGCTTGTCGACCATTAATCCTCCGTATTTGGCTTTTTCGAATTTTTCCGCACTGCCTTCTTCGAAAAAATAGGATTCGGCGCCGATTTTGTTTCCCCACGATTCATATTTAACGATCGTTTCACCTTCGTTTACGGGTCGGTTTTCGGTTTGCATTCGCAAAAAAATCCCCACATGCCGTTCATCCGTCCGCAAAACAAAATATCCTTTTTCGTAAATATCGTTACCCGCCGAAGCAATACCGTAACGTAAATTCATGTAGTCGCCTTGCATCAACGATCGCGGATCAACCGGAGCCAGTTCGAGCAATACGAGTTGTCCGTTTTTCAACGTATTTTCTTTTTGCGCCACCGACCACACGAAATAGGCGAACAACAGAACCAAATTCAGTAATATGATCGTGTTTTTATATCGCTTCATCTTTTTTGATCATTTTTTGAAACAACATGCGTATTACCAAAAAAAGAATTCCGGAGAAGAACAAGATACCCGATTTGACCAAAAGCGTGATACCGAGATCGTAATAATATTGAATGAGCACGTAAATCAAGAGAGCAACGCTCATTGCAAAGGCGGGTTTGTAATTGAATCGGAACGCAAGCAACATCATGAGTAAAGCTCCGGAAACGGCCGGCGCGTACCATGTGGGCAATAATATCAAAGCGAATACGAGATAAAAAACAATAGCGGCTTTCCGAGACATCGAATCGAATGTTTGCAGGATGCTTCGGAGAAGCCACATGACGGTTCCCCAAATGCACAACGATAAGATCCAAACATATTGCAACTTCAAATCCAATCGATACGTCAAGGCAACGGCAATCAAACAAACGGCTGTCGACACGAACATTCCGGCAACCACGGGTTTGAACAGACGATTGGTTTTGGCCGAAAAAGATACCGCAAATGCTTCGGCGGAGCATACGACGGCAAGCGCTACCGATAAAATAGCGGCAAGCAAATGTATCCACGGAATCGCGTCGTATGTAATGAAAAATCCCGCCAAACCCGCGTTGAAAAGCAATACGGAAATAAAGACAAGAATATAGTTATCGGTAACGGCCGCGGAAATTAATGCGATCAACAAAAAGAACCAACATATTTGATCCGTGTTGTCGATCATTCCAATGGTCGATAGCACGCAACCGATAACAAACATGCTTACCGTTGCCGCATCGAGCACGATGTTTTTGACCAATTTGCTTATTGCCAGCGATGCGGCAATAAACAAAAATCCCGTAACCAACATGCCGCTTTCGGAATCGATGATTCCCGCAAGAAAAAGAAAAACCAAAAAAACGATTCCCGCCGCAAAGCCTCCAATAATGGAGAGAATCTTGATTCCGATGCCGGTAAAGAGCGCATCGTGTTCGATAACCTCTTTTTCGACGGCTGCTTCATCGCATTGAAATCCTTCGCCGGATGCGGAACGTATTTCATCGAGCAATTCGTGTATTTCGTTACTTCGATCCATGCCAACGTTTGTTTAATCGGATGATTTGCCGTACCGAAAAGGCGATACCGCCGATGATGAAAACTCCGACAATAAAGGTTGCCGTGATGGGATCGTCAATGATTTTGATGAGCAATGCCGAAAGGATGGCAATAACGGCCGCGGAGATCACCATCGGATAAAAAGTGTTTTTGGTTTTCAATCCGTAAAACAAACCCAATGTGAAAGCACTCATTGCCAACATTAAAGCGAGAACGAAAAAAGGTCCGCCGGCGTGCCGATCGCTGATCCCGACGATGACGGCGAATGTGATAACTGCCGCGGCAAACGGACTTATCGTACGAAGCACCCAACCGGCTTCGGACTTCGATTTTCGTTTTTGCGAAAGGATTTCGCTAATGATCACATACCCGGCATTGAGTGCAAAAAGAATATCGTACAACAACATCATGTCGCCGTATCCGAGTTGCACTTGATACAAGACAATCGTAGTATTAATCAACACCAAAAAGATAAGTCGCAAAGGAGCGAAATTACTTACTGTTACCCAAGCGACAATAAAAATCGTCCAAACGAAAAAGAGTTGCCAAGCATCGGCCCCGGTTTGATACACTTGTCCGAAAACGGCAAAGAGCGCTCCAACCAATAATGCGGCTCCGGTAAGCACAACGCTTTTAACCGTTTCGGATGCTTTCGCACGTAAAACAAACAGGATACAACCCGCCAAAAGAACCCCGATGATGCCCATTTTGACGAATTTATGCATGTCGGCCCAATTGTATGCGAAAAAAAAGATGATTCCGGAAACGGTAAAACCGATGCCGAGCGCCAACGGGAAAAAATCGAAAAATTTGGTCCATCCTTTTTTTTCGGTGTATACTTTTTCCCTAAGCATGTCGGCAATACCGGCTTCCGACCAATTGCCGTTGCGACCGACGATGTGTATGAACTCTCTCGTGAGTCGATGTTTCATGGATGATATTTACCGATGATTTAATCGTGTTGTTCGAAGCAAATGTACGTAAAGATTTCATAAAAGCGGCAAGTTCATCGCAATTCGTGCCGATTCGTTTATTTCGGCAACGAATGTCGAAATAAACCGACTTCCCGTTTTTTTCAGGTCATATGTATTTCCAATATTTCCGTCAACTTTTTATAATCGATCGGTTCTTCGGGTACCGCATCGCAGCGACAGACGCGGATCAGCGGCAGATACTCTTCGGTCAGTGAGGGAACGATAAGTATTACGGGCAATTCGGGACGAACGGACTTGATGTGTTCGAGAATTTCGCCGTCCACAATCCGAAACGAGGCCATATCGACAATGACTGCGTTGATTTGGTCGCACTGTTCGATATAATCCGAAGGATCATGTAAACAGGAAAACCGGATAACGGATGCACCCGTTGCGGTGAGCAGTTTTTTGTAATACAGATATTTCACTTCTTCGGGTTCGATCATTAAGATCACCTTGCCGGTGAAGGGTTTATCGAACGACGATTTTCTTTCGGGCGGCTCGTCAAAAAGATATTTATCTTCGGGAACGACGGGTACATAAGGTATGATGAATCGGAACGATGACCCCGTTCCTTCAACCGATTCCACTTCCATGCGACCACCCATTAGACGCACAAGACTACGGGAGAGCGTTAATCCGAGTCCCGTTCCTCCGTGAAGGCGGTTGTTTCCCAATTCTGCTTGGCGAAAACTTTCGAAAATAACTTCCAAGCGGTCGGGAGCCAGCCCGATACCGGAATCTTCCACCGTAAATTCCAACATTCCGGGCGCCGATTGTCGATAACCGAAACGAATGTAGCCGTTACCGGTGAATTTGACGGCATTTTCCATCAGATGGTACAGTACTTGTCGCAAACGCAACGGGTCGACAAACGCAACGCAATGTTGAATGTTTCCGCATTTGTCCGCGAGCAAGGTAATACGGCTTTTACTCGTGGTTTTCATTCGGGTTTCGAAGAACGCTTGCAGCTCGTTCATCAATTCGTTAATCGGAAAAGGAACGGGAAAAATTTGCAATTGTCCGGTCTCCATTTCGGCGAGGTCGAGAATATCGTCCATTAACTGCAATAATTGTCGACCGGCGGTATTGGCCATGCCGATATATTCTCGACGAAGTTCGGCCGTGAGATCATCGGCTGCCAGAAGGTTGAGAAATCCGGTGATGGCGTTGAGGGGGGTACGTACTTCGTGCGACATGTTGGCCAAAAATGCCGATTTTAATTTGTCGGACTCTTCGGCTTTCTCTTTGGCACGAATGAGATTTGCTTCTGTTTTTTTCCGTCGCGTAATGTCGGATGAGCATTGCAGATGCACCGTTCGTCCGTCGGTCCATTTAATGGCCGTGTCGGCATTCGTGTACCATTTCCCCGTTTTGTCGTTCCGATATTCCCAACGATACGAACCAACCGGTCGGTTTTTTTCATCAAATAAATTTGAGCGGGGACAAAACCAGCACGGAGCGTCTTTTCCTTCCTGCAATACTTCCCAGCACGGCCGGCCTTCGATGTCGTCGCCCATTTCCGCTTTTATGTTCTTGTTGGCAAACAAAATTCTGCATGTTTCGAAATCGGCCGCAAAAATGTTGGCGTTGATATTATCCAAAATAGTGTGCATCGTCTGTTGGGAAAGGCGCAGAGATGTTTCGACGCGATGACGTCGCAGCGAAGTTGAGATGATATGCGAAAGAGCCGAAAGCAAATCTGTTTCACTTTGTTCCCATACACGATGCATACATTCGTCGAATCCGACAAATCCGAAATGAATGCCGTCGGAAATGAGCGGAGTGGCCAAAAGCGATTTGATGTTCCTTTCGACCATGATTTTTACCAAGAAAGGATCCAACACGGCGGTATCGGAAACGCAGACAGACCCTCCGGTATTGAATTTTTTGTACCAGTTATTCAAATACACTACAGGGATGTTTTGCAATCCGTCGATAGCGGGCATCGTTTCTTCACTGCACCATTCGTAAGTGTTTCTTGCAATCTTTTTTTCGGCATCATATTCGAAGATGTGAACACGGCTTACCTCGGCATATCTGCCGATTTCGTCCAAAACGACATTAAGTGCTTGAGGGATGTCATCCGCCGATTGCATAATTTGCAATACTTTGATGAGAATGCCTTGCTGTCGGCGCGTATTCTCCAATTCCCGTTCGGTGATATCAACCGGAAAAACGGCCCGAACCGGAACTCCGTTTTCCGTAACACGTCGACGGGAGTGCGTATGTATCCGGTTGATCTCGTCCGTTTGCTCGGAACGAGTTTGTTTTAGAGCAACGGTTTCTTCATCCGATAAAGCAATGCGGTTGCGTTTCGAGTTCACGGAGAAAATATCCCGGAATGATTTAAAAATGTCGATCAAGGTCGCAATTCAAAATTTATTCGATGTAACATGATGATACGAAAGGCAGAGTACGGATGTTGCCGGTTCGACCCTGCCTTAAAATCGGTTCAACTCTTGACCTATGCCGGATATGCCATCAGCAGAACTCGTTGCAATTTTTCCCGGTGATCGCAAATGGGAATGTATTTTTGCTTGAACGCTTGTGTCTTTCCGGGGCCGGTAACTACGGATTGTACATCCTCGTACGATTTACCGCAACTGACATTTTGCCAAGCTTCTTTTGCCGCTTCTTCTTCAATAAAGTCGGAAAGGCGACGACCAATGAAGTGGTCCTTGGTGGCATTTTCGAACGATTCAATCATTAGGCGATTGATGTCGGTGATCACGGCGTCGGGCGAAAATTCGACCATATTGAACGACTCGAATACGGATCGATACAATTGGCGCATTTCGTGATCTTTTTCCATGCTTTCTTTTTGCAGACGCTCCATTTCATTTAATGTTTCGAGCATATCGGCTTCGCGGCGACGCATTTCTTCTTGCGTTGTTTGCATTTCTTCCATGTTTTGGCGCAACTCTTCTTCTTGATTGGCCAATTCCTCGGCTTGATGTTTGGTTTGTATCAACAGCCGTTCGGTTCGCAGGCTTACCCGAACGGTAGCAATGGTGGCGGCAATGCTTTCGCTTACTTTTTTGACAAATTCGAGTTGATACGGCTCAAATTCGCGGAATGAGGCCAATTCGACGATTCCGAATATCTCGCCGTTCACTTTCAGCGGGCAAATCAACAGTGCACGCGGATTGCCGTCGCCCAAGCCCGAGGTAATATTGATATAATCGTCGGGGATATCGGTCATGTAGACGGGTTCGCCCTCCAAATAACAGCTGCCTGTCAATCCTTCGCCGGGAAGTATCCGTTTTTCGGCGAATTTCTTGCGGTCGAAGGCATAACACGCTTTCATTTCAAGCGCTTTTTCGTGTCCGTCCTCATCGAGAATGAAAATACCGCCTTGGTTGGCATTCAAATATTTTACCAGATTACTGATGATGTTGTACGACAAAATTTCCATGTCGTTGTTGTCGCGACGCAATATTTCGGCGAATTTGGCCAATCCTGCCGTTCCCCAATTACGATGTTCTTCTTCCGTCTTTCGGGCTGCTTCGTCATCATGCGCTTTTTGCAAGCTCAGGCGCATTTCGAGTAATGAATTGCCCAGTACGTCTTCATCGCTTAACGGTTGGTACGAGGCGTCTAAGTTGCCTTTGCCGATATTTTTTGCAAAGTGCGAAGTGCGTTGCAATCCGTCGACCAAGCAGGCGAGTTCGGTTTTCATTTTTCCGATTTCATCGAGATTTCGATCATCGTCGATGCGAAGGTTGATTCGTCCGAACGACAATTGATGGATGATACCCGTCACATCAATCACGCCTTTCAGCATGGCGCGTATCACAAACCATCCCGCAAGGGTGATTAATATGATGCCGACGAGGCAATAGGCGATTAGGTAACCGGCTGTTTGACGGGCTTGTGCGTATATTTCTTCTTTGGGAACACGTACGGCATAAAACCACGGATCGGTGTTTTCGCCCAATCGGATGGGGACGTATACGTTGTACACCTTTTTTCCTTCGAAATCGTACATTCCTTCAAACATTTTTCCTGCGGACAGTTTGTTCAATATTTCGCGATCGCCGTTTTCGGCTTGCGTTCCGATTTGCGATTGATCGAGATGCAGGGCAATGTTGCCTTTGTCGGTGACCAATTTTCCCGAAGTGCCGTGTGCAAAGCCCGCAATCAGCTTGTTCAGTTCGTCGATCCGAAAGTCGGTTCCGACGGCTCCGACAAACTTCCCGCCGACAAGGATCGGCACGCAAATACTGAAATACCAAGTTTTTTTTCCTCCGGCATCATTATACATGTAAGGCTCGGTAATAATTTCGCGTCCGGTTGCCTTGGTACGGATGTAAAACTCGTAATTGTCGTTATCCTCCATGGTCACTATTTGGCCGGCGGTGAACCATGGCGAAAACCGCCCCAGCGAATTGCTTCCCGTGCGATCGACAAAAAGCGAATCCATCCCGTCCACGGCATTCGGCTCGAAGCTGCACCATATATTATGTAATTTTTTTTCGGCCGTTACCAACTGTTCTATTTCGGCCAACATTAACGTCCGTTTTTTATCGTTGGGGATGATGTCCGACGAAACGATTTTGGTTATTACTCCCGAATAAGCACGGACGACACATGCTGCACTATTGACCGTTTCCGACAATCGTCCGCCGGCTTCGGTGGCCGACAGTTGTGCTATTTCGGACGAGCTTTCCAACGAGCCGGAACGCAGCGGATTCAGCAATAACAGGCAAACCGCAGTCATTACCGCGAAACTTGCCCCTCCTACCATCAAGGGCAGTTTTATTTTAATGGATAAATTTCGAAATTTTGTCATACTTTAGTATTATTTTTATAGTTTTTTTTAATTAGCGTATATAATTTAATGTATCGATTTGACGTTTCTGATGATAAATAAAGAAACCCGACGGGTTTAACCGAGCTTGTAAGCTTGGTTTGAAAACCTGCCGGGTCGAAAGTGAATGGTTTGGTGTTTCTCAAAAATCCGGAAAGCATTTCTAACCCCGGGAATTTTCGGGACAAAAATATTTCTTTCGGGTTTTTCTTTTTCCCGTACTAAAGTCCGGTTTTCGAGCATACGGCAAAAACCAAACTTTAGTCCGGGTTGCAACACAACATAATTTCGGTTGTTAAAATGAATAGAGACGCAGGTTTTTCGAACATGAAATTGAAAGATGTATATCGGCTTTTTGAAGGACTGAATTCGACGGACGGAAATCGTACGGGAGATTCGCTCAATCCTTTTCTGAATATTTTCGATGCTTTTGCGAGAATCACCGGGCAAAGCATTCATGTAACCGATTATTATCAACGGCGATTTGTTTATGTTTCCTCCGATCCGTTGTTTTTATGCGGGTATAAAGTCGAAGAAATTTTGCAGATGGGATATTCTTTTTACGAAAAAGCGGTTGTGAAAGAAGATTTGGCTTTGCTCGAAGAGATCGACAAGAAAGGGCACGAACTCTTTTGTCGGCTTCCGCTCGAATCCCGCTTGAGGTCCATGCTGTCGTTCGATTATCGGATGCTGCAGCCGGATGGTAAAAGCATCATGGTGAATCAACGCAACACGCCCGCTTTTCTGACTGAGCAAGGCGAAGTTCGATTCGCTTTATGCGTGGTCAGCTTGTCAACACACAAACATCCGGGCAACGTAATCATCAAAGTGGACGATATATTGCACAATTACGAATATTCTTTCGAAAGCAAAAAATGGCGAAAAGTATCAAGGATTCTGCTGACTGAAAGGGAAAAAGATGTTTTGCGCCTGTCGGCCCGAGGCTGTTCCAACGATGTAATAGCCGACACGCTGTTTATCAACTTGAGCACCGTGAAATTTCACAAGACAAACATTTATGACAAGTTGAACGTGAAGAACATCACCGAAGCCGTCACGTTTGCCAACAATTACAATTTGTTGTGATTCGGAGCGAGGTTTGTCGGCGATTCCTTTTTGCATTTTTTACATCATCGCGAATTGAATACGAAATAAAATTCGCCGGACGGATGCCGGAAATGTTGTTCGTAAAATGGTTGCTTTACGGATAAAGCCTAACTTGCTTTGTACAAGACCTATCAAATTTCAAAAACCCGATAGGTCTCAGCCGGCTAAATTTGTAACTGTTGTATATATATAATGTATATCGAAAATCGGAATAAGACACAGCGAATTTTCTCGAACAAAATTCCGTCGAATTTTAATCGCTTGAGAAATACGAAGAGAAAAACATTCTTCGAAAAACCGTAAAAATGTCATCCGAAATTGACAAAAAACTTGTAGGTTTGACTTTTGAAAAATCAATCAAAAATGCGGTATAAGTATCTTTCGGTGATGTTGTTGTGTTTGTGTGTCGCAAGTGTGTTTGTCGGTTCGGCCGGTGATCCGCCGAAACAAAATTTCACCGAATCCTTTCCGCAATTTCCCGACATGGTTTATGAATATCGCATTGCCGAATTGAATAAAACCACTCCGCTCGATTTGTCGTATAATCAATACGTTCGACGCTATATTGATATTTTTACCCTCGAACGCAGAGCGCAAGTGGAGCGATTTATCGGCTTGGCGGATTTTTATTTTCCCCTTTTCGAAGAATATCTCTCGCGTTACGAATTGCCTTTGGAATTAAAATATTTGGCTGTGGTCGAATCGGGGCTCGATCCGTTGGCGCGTTCACCGTCTGACGCGATAGGATTGTGGCAATTTTTGTATCATACCGCGCAAATGTTCGATTTGCAAGTGACTTCGTATGTCGACGAACGTTGTGATGTGCGTAAATCGACGGATGCCGCATGTCGGTATCTGAAATATCTGCATCGAACATTCGGTGATTGGAACTTGGCGTTGGCGGCTTACAATGGTGGTCCGGGCGAATTGGAAAAAGCGATTGCCCGCAGCGGCGGAAAGAGAGACTTTTGGGAATTGTATCCGTATTTGACCGAAGCAATGCGCAATTACGTTCCGGCATTCATTGCCGTAAATTATGTTTTTAATCAATACGGAGAACACAAACTTACCGCGGTTCCTTGCGATCTTTCGTTTTACGACTTGGATACCCTGCATGTTCGACATCAAATCGGGTTAGATGCCGTTGCCCGTAAAACGGGTTTGGACGAAAATATCGTGCGGCGGCTCAATCCGTGTTATCGGTTGGGCGAAATTCCCGAATCGGCGCAACCGATGATTTTGGTTTTGCCGAAAGAGAAAGCAATCGCCTTTTTGGAAGCCGAAAATCGAATCATATCGACCCGAAAAGGCAAAGAATCCGTACTTCCCGAAAATCGACAAGGCATGACCGCCGTTAATTATTCCGTGAAAAAAGGCGATTTTCTGCATAAAATAGCCATTCGTTACGGGTGTACCGCAGAAGACATCTGCCGGTGGAATAATTTGCCAGACAAAAATCTTTCTGCCGGGATGAAACTCGTTATTTGGACAAGTCGGGAAATGAATTGATTGGATTTATCAATTATTAATGTTTGGTAATCAATCACAATGCAAACGGTATGGACGAAAAAATTCAACACAAACTTCATATTTTGGCCGATTCGGCCAAATATGACGTGTCGTGTTCGTCAAGCGGAAGCAATCGTCCCGCCGCGCGCGACGGAATAGGTACTGCCGTTAATTCCGGAATTTGTCACACATTTACCGAGGACGGACGATGTGTTTCGTTGCTCAAGGTGCTGTTGACCAATGTTTGCATTTACGATTGCGCTTATTGCATCAACCGCCGCAGCAATGATATTCCCCGTGCAACATTGAAAGTGACCGAATTGGTCGATCTCACGCTCAACTTTTATCGCCGCAACTACATCGAAGGTTTGTTTTTAAGTTCGGGTGTTATTCGTAATCCCGATTATACCATGGAAGCCCTGTTACGGGTGGCCAAATCGTTGCGTACCGAACATCGTTTCGGCGGATACATTCATTTGAAAGCCATTCCCGGAGCAAGTCCCGAATTGGTGCACGAAGCGGGATTGTACGCCGACCGTATGAGCGTGAATATCGAAATACCTTCGGAAACCAATCTGGTGAAATTGGCGCCCGAGAAAAATTATTCGGGAGTGCTGCGCCCGATGAATCAATTGAAGGATTCGATCATCGAATACAAAGAAGCGGGGAAAAAATCTCGAAAAACGCCGCGTTTTGTTCCCGCCGGACAAAGTACCCAATTGGTTGTCGGGGCGAGTACCGATAACGACAAACAGATATTGACCCTTGCCTCGGGATTTTACGATAAACAGAATCTGAAAAGGGTTTATTATTCGGGATTCATCCCGGTGAATACGTACGATACACGTTTACCCGCCGTCAAACAGGCGCCGTTGTTGCGCGAACATCGTTTATATCAAGCCGACTGGTTGATGCGATTTTACGAATTTCAATGCGAAGAAATTGTCGATGACGAACATCCCGATTTGGATGCCGACATCGATCCGAAATTAGCGTATGCGCTGCGTCATCCGTATCTTTTTCCGATCGACTTAAATACGGCCGACTACGAAATGATTCTGCGCGTGCCCGGTATCGGCGTGCATTCGGCGCAACTGATCGTACACAATCGTCGTTTCGGGCGTATCACGTTAGCGCATCTCAAAAGAATGCGTGTGGCATTGAATCGTGCCAAGTATTTCATCACTACCAAAGAACTGCCCGGGCAGTTAACCAATATTCGGCCTTCGCTGATTCGCCGACAACTGCAATTGAAGTCGGAAGCGCAAAAGCAATACGTGCAATTAACGTTGTTTTAAATCTTTGCCGTGACGGATAAACCGATCCCCGCAACCGATCCCGTCGTGTATCTGTATGATGGTACTTTCGACGGTTTTTTGACTGTTGTTTTCGAAACGTATGCTTCGAAACGACCTCCGTTGCGGATTGTAAAAGAGCGTTGTCGACAATCGAATTTTTTCGATAACGAAATAAATATTGTCGCCGATGTCGAGAAAAGCGGACGAGTGTGGAAAGGCATCATTGCCCGATCGGATGTTCCCGTATCGCAAATGTTTTGCCTTGCTTTTGCGAGCGATTTATCCGACGTCGAAATCGCGATGTATCGATGGCTCGAAAAACTGTTTGCCGACACGACCGGTCATTTTTATAAAAACCTGCTCGACGAACACACATTCGAATTGTACGGTATTGCTCGTAAAGTAAAAAGAGAAATCAATCGTTTTTACGGATTCGTACGGTTTCAGGAAACTTCCGACGGGTTGTTTTTCTCGGTCATCGAGCCCGATCACGATATCGTGTCGTTGTTGGGGCCGCATTTTGCCGCTCGTTATCCCGTTCAATCGTGGGTTATCTACGACCGTCGACGCGATAAAGGCCTTTATTACGATAAATCGGAATTGCATGAAATTATACTTTCCGATAAACAGTTCGATGCGATGACGGGAAACATCGATCAAAACATTAAAGCGGGAAATGAGGATGCGTATCGCAAGCTGTGGAAAGCATACTACAATGCCATCAACATCACCGAGCGGAAAAATACCCGATTGATGTTGCGTTGCCTTCCTCGACGCTATTGGAAGTACTTGCCGGAGAAACAATAACAAATATGAAGTCAAATTGGCCGATCGGCTTGTCGAATCGGCCGGAAAATTCAACAATTTATACGGCGTTTGGTGTAAACAAAAATATGTGAGCCGCTTCCTACAAGGTATAAAAGGGCTTTTGAGGAATTTGTTCGAAAAAAAAATGAAATAAAATTGTGTAATACCAGAATAGTTTTTACATTTGCGTGCTCGAATTTGAAAATATGATCCGATGCCTCGATTTATGCGGCATCGAAAAAAGATAATAAGAAGTAGTTAATTTAAGTAGTTAATTTAAGTAGTTAGTTTCTGTGTTAGGAAGAGTGCCGTCG
>JAVBNP010000121.1:0-14144 GCA_031551455.1 Bacteroidales bacterium
AACATGCGACGTACGATACGGTTTTTTCCCGAATGTATCTCGACGCCCACCTGAGTGTGGTTTTCGGGATCGGTATATGCGATTGAGTCGAATGCGATGGGACCATCTTCCAGATCAATGCCTTTGGCCAATTTTTCCAAATCTTCTTCGGCGAGCGGTTTATCCAAATTTACCTGATACACTTTCCGCATCCGGTTGGACGGATGAGTCAGTTTCAGCGATAAATCGCCGTCGTTGGTGAATAAAAGAACGCCCGTGGTCATTTTGTCCAATCGGCCGACCGGATAAATACGTTCTTTGCATGCGCTTCTGATCAAATCCATAACGATTTTTTTGCCTTGGGGCTCATCCACCGAAGTCACGAATCCTTTCGGTTTGTTCAGCAAGAGATATATTTTGCGTTGGCTGCTCAGCACTTTATCTTTGTAGCACACTTCGTCGCCGGGGCTTACTTTAACACCCATTTCGGTAACGACTTCTCCGTTTACTTTGATCGATCCTTCCTTGATGTATTCATCCGCTTCTCTGCGTGAACATAATCCCGTAATCGAGATGTATCGGTTCAATCGGATCGGTTTGTCGAACACCACATCGGGATAAGCGGGCGCTACCGGTTTTAATTTTTTCCGGGGCGGCAGTGGCGGCTTTTGCGGACCTTTTTTCTTCAATATCACCTTTTGGTAAGGTCTCGGAGCAGGCGTATTACCGGGGCCCGAATCTTTGACGATACGCTTACGTTTTTTCTTGTTCGGCATCGAATCAACCGCACTGTTCAAATCGATGTATCCCGAATCGTAACCATCATCGTTACCGCCTCTGTCATAATTATAATTCGGGTCTTCCATCCGATTTCCGTAGTTATCGGCCTTGTTTCTACGGTTTCCGTCCGCGTTGTAATTGTTCGTATATGGTCTGTTCGAGCCGTTGTTTCCGTCGCGGATTTCCCTACGCTCATTTCCATACTTTTTCGAACGCGAAGGAACTCCCGGTCCGGAAGTTCGCTTCCAATCGTTTCTACTATCCATAAATTGCTATCTACTGATAATTAAATAATTAATTTATAAAAATGTTAAAAATCGTGCACAAAAGTACACATAAATTTGAATTCCAATAATCTGATTATCTTTTTGTTGAAAAAAGACCAAAAACAACTATTTAAAAAGTTAACGAGATATTTCGAAGTTGATGATCGGAGGTAATTATAACTCTTTTCAACTTGGTCTCGCCTACGAAACTGCAAAAGTCATACCAAAACCTTTTGCCTTGAAAATACGCCGATTCAAAAAATATTTTTCGCAACACGCCGATTTAACATCGTTCCCTGTATCATTTTTAACCCGCTTTCAACAAATATGTTCAAGCACGCGGGATATTTTTTCGATGAATCTTTATTCTTTCGATCTTCGGAAGCTTTTTATCTCGTTTTGAAACACTTCTTGTTACATCCCGCTAATCATTCGGTATTTTCCGCAATGAAATATTATACTTTCTTTCAATCTCAGATTTGGTGATCACATGCATCACACGGATAACCAAAGAAAATGTCGATAATTTTATCAAGAGAGCAATATAACCAATTTGTCTTTAGTTGTTTAAAAATGCAAAGATAATACAATTAAATCATCATTGCCAATAAATCGCTTAAATATTCGTAAATTTGTAAAATTTTAAAATTGGATCCATTATGTCATTTCTTACGGATAAAATCATATTTGAGGGTCTTACTTTCGATGATGTGTTACTGGTTCCCGCTTATTCCGAAATTCTTCCCCGAGATGCGGTTTTGGCTACCAAGTTTTCGGCAAACATCAAACTCAATGTTCCGATTGTGTCCGCGGCAATGGATACGGTAACCGAATCGACCATGGCGATCGCCGTTGCTCGCGAAGGAGGTATCGGTGTCATTCATAAGAACATGGGCATCGAAGACCAATCCAAACAGGTGAAAATAGTGAAACGCGCCGAAAACGGAATGATATACGATCCCGTGACCATTGACGCGAAAGCCGTCGTCGGTCAAGCCAAGGACTTGATGCTGGAATTTAAAATCGGCGGCATACCGGTGATTAACGAACGACACGAATTGGTCGGCATCCTTACCAATCGCGATTTGCGATTCGAGAATGATCTGAAAAAACCCGTTACGGAAGTGATGACGAAGGATAGAATCATTACGGCCACCCCGGGAACCGATCTTGAAAAAGCGAGTGATATTCTTCAACGTCATAAAATAGAAAAACTTCCCGTGGTGGACGACAATAATCGGCTCGTCGGGTTGATTACCTATAAAGATATTACGAAAGCCCAAGATCGTCCCAATGCTTGCAAGGACGAATTTGGACGTTTGCGTGTTGCAGCAGCCGTCGGGATTGCTTCTGACACGCTCGAACGTATCGAGGCTTTGGTGAAAGCCGATGCGGATGCGGTAATTATCGATACGGCGCACGGGCATCACGCTAATATTATTACGACGCTTAAAAAAGCCAAAAAACAATTTAAAAATATCGACATCGTTGCCGGAAACATTGCAACGGGCGAAGCGGCCGAGATGTTGGCCGAAGCGGGTGTCGATGGCGTAAAAGTGGGCATCGGCCCGGGTTCCATTTGCACCACGCGAGTGGTTGCGGGTGTCGGTGTCCCCCAATTATCCGCCATTTATGATGTGGCTCGAGTCGTAAAAAAGTACGGCATTCCGGTGATTGCCGACGGGGGATTGCGTTATTCGGGCGATATCGTGAAAGCATTGGCGGCAGGGGCGCATTGTATTATGGCCGGGTCGTTGTTGGCCGGTGTGGACGAGTCGCCGGGCGATACCATCATATATAACGGGCGAAAATACAAATCGTACCGCGGGATGGGTTCCATTGAAGCCATGCAGAAAGGATCGAAAGATCGCTATTTTCAAGACATGGAGGACGATATCAAGAAATTGGTTCCCGAAGGTATTGAAGCGCGTGTGCCTTACAAAGGCACTCTTTCGGAAGTGGTGTACCAACTGATCGGCGGATTGAGAGCAGGAATGGGCTATTGCGGTGCGGCAAACATCGAAGCGCTGCACAATGCCAAGTTTGTGCGCATCACCAATTCGGGCATCGAGGAAAGCCATCCGCACGATGTGACCATTACCCGCGAGGCGCCGAATTACAGCCGATAAACCGGAATACGGAAAACGACATACTATTTCCGAAAATCGTACGTTGTTTTCTTTAGCGGATCAAAAAACATCGGATCGAACCGTTAAATTTGTATTTTTGGGAGTTTTTGAAAAATTCGTTTCTCCGCGAAACCGGTTGTCGGAGATTGAGGCGGAACGAAAAGATGATTATGTGTCGAAAAGATTCTAAATAAAATATGCATCAAATATCGGAAAAAACGGATATTGTCGGAAATGAACGCATGCCCGTCAAACATGTGTTGAAGTTGATATGTGTTGCTTTGTGTTTGACGGCATCGGCTTGTACTTCGGTATCCGAAAAGAAAGATAAAATTGTCGCAAGGGTAGGAGATAAGGTTTTGTATTTTAGCGATATGATCGATATTTTTCCGAAAGAAAGCACCAAAGAGGACAGTTTGTCATTGGCACGGTTATTTATCAATAATTGGATCGAAACTCAATTGATGTTGCGGAAAGCCGAATTGAATCTTTCCGACGATCAGGCAAATATTTCCAAAGAGATAGAAACCTATCGAACATCGTTGCTCATCTATAAATACGAAGAACAATTGTTGCGCGAAAAATTAGACACAGTGGTAAACGCGAACGAAATTCAAAGTTATTACGAAGCAAATACGGCCAATTTTTCACTGGACGATTATGTTGTTAAAGCGTTGTTTCTAAAGATCGCGAAGGACGCTCCCAACATTAACGATGTTAAATATCGGTATATGTCCGACAGGGAAAAAGATGTTGAATGGTTGACGCATTATTGTTACAATTATGCCGACAAGTACGATTTTTTCGGCGATGATTGGGTTTTGTGGTCAAAAATTGAGGCCGAATTGCCTCAAAAAGAGATCGCGGCAAAACAAATAATGTCCCAATACGGACGGATCGAACAGGAAGATGACAAATACGTTTACCTTGTTCGCATTAAGGAAAGAAGAACTCCGGGTGAAACGGCTCCTTTGGTGATCGTTAAGGAAAAGGTAAAAAATATCATCATCAATAAACTAAAATTGAAGTTTATCAGCGAGTTGGAACAAAATATATACAACGATGCGTTAAGAAAGAAACAGTTTGAAATATACGACCTTCATTAAATATTGAATATTAAAAACGTTTCTCCATCATCGGTCAATGAAAAACCAAAAATCGAAAATGAAAAGAATCCTTATTTTATTTTTTTGCCTGTACGGCATATCCGCTTACGCACAGCCTTACATGCTCGATCAAATCGTAGCCATCGTGGGCAGTAAGCCCGTTAAGCAGTCGGACATTGAAGGCATGTATCTGCAAATGAGAGCGCAGGGTTATCCGGTACGGGGCGATGTGAAATGTCAGATTTTTGAAGAACTCTTAACGCAAAAGTTATTGGTCAATCAAGCCGAAGTGGACAGTTTGACCATTGAAAGCAGTGAAGTGGAGACGGATATGAATCGTCGTTTGAACGTATTTATCGCTCAAATCGGTTCGCAGGAAAAATTGGAAGAATATTTCAAGAAAAGTATTTACGAAATCAAGGACGATTTGCGGAAAAGTTTGCATGAACAACTGTTGGCATCCAAAATGCGACGGAACATTACGGAACATGTTAAAATAACGCCGTCCGAAGTGCGTAGCTTTTACAATAACATCCCCAAGGACAGCATCCCGATGATTAACGGACAGGCCGAGATAGCACAAATTATGTTGTATCCGCCTTACAGTGATGAAGCCATCAGTGAAGTGCGGCAAAAATTGCTCGACTTGCGAAAACGCGTTATCAACGGCGAGAACTTTCGGACGTTGGCCGTGCTTTATTCCGAAGAACCGGGTGCGGCACGTAGCGGCGGCGAAATAGGTTTCATGAGCAAAGGCGAGTTGGATCCGGAATACGCTAAAGCGGCGTGGGCGCTTAAAAATAAAGGCGATGTATCGCGTATTGTCGAATCGAAATTCGGATACCATATTATTCAATTGATCGAAAAACGAGGAGACCAAGTCAGTACGCGTCATATTTTGATGACTCCGAAACCCAATCCGGAAGCAATCAAGAAAGTGACGGCTCGTTTGGACAGTTTGGTTCGGCTCATTCGAAAAGATTCGTTGGATTGGAACAGGGCCACATTGTACTTTTCGCAAGACGAAAATACCCGTTTGAACGGCGGTATCATGATCAACCCGCGCGATTACGGTACTTTGTTTGAAATGGACCAATTGGACAAGACGGATTATGCTGCCGTTAAAAGCTTGAAAATAGGAGAAATATCCGAACCTTATGCATCGAAAGACGATAAACAAAAATTGGTCTATAAGATCATCAAGTTGAAAGCGTTATCTGATCCGCATTATGCCAATCCGAAAGCGGATTATACTTATTTGCAGGAATTGTCGCTTCAGCATAAAATGCAATCGGTTGTTCACGATTGGGTCAACGAAAAGATAGAAACCAGCTACATATACATCGATAACAGTTTTAAACGATGCGAATTGGGTAACAACAATTGGTTGAAGCAATAATGATTCAAGATTCGGGTGTTGAGGTTCGGGAATTGAGGTTCAAGGTATTTTCCTTGCATCATCTCCGTATCTTGTTTTTACCCGTAATTCTGATGTTTTGTCGGGCGGGGCTTGCTCAAGAGCAGACGCAAATTAAACAAATCGAAATAGAACGATACAACAGTTTGGAATTTGATGCCCAAATTGCTCCCGATGCCCAACGGATTATCGGCGACGTGAAGTTTGTTCACGACGATATCATCATGACTTGCGACAGCGCTTACTATTACAGCCAACACAATACCTTGGATGCATTCGGTCACGTGCACATCACCAAAATGGACGGCAGTGTTAACGTGTACGGAGATTTGGCCAAATATCAGGGAAACATTAAGTTCGCCGAGATATGGAACAATGTGGTGCTCGAAGATGCGGATGCTGTTTTGAAAACGCAACATTTATACTACGATTTGAGCACCAACATTGCTTATTACGTGGTCGGCGCCGAAATTTTCAACAAAGGTAACGACATGGTGAGTCGATTGGGTTATTATCATCGAAACATCAACATGTTCTATTTTAAGAAGGAAGTGGTGCTTCACACGCCCGATTACACCATCGTGACGGATACCTTAGATTATAACGTTCATACGAAAGTTGCCGATTTTGTGGGACCTACGTATATCCAAAACGAAAAAGATACCATTTATTGCGAACGCGGATGGTACAATACCAACGATACGGTAGCGCTTTTTCGTCGAAATGCGTGGATAAGAAGCGGAAGCACCACCGTAAATGCCGATACGTTGTTTTACGAAAGCAAAACCGGTAACGGACGAGCTTTCGGTAACATCAACATCGTAGATACCACCAACAACGTTATTCTAAAAGGTCATAAAGGCGAATACAACAATCTGACGGAAAAAGCTTGGTTGACGGGACATGCATTGATGATTATGGCGGGAAAACAAGATTCACTTTTTCTGCATGCCGATACCTTACGTTCGGTTCCGGACACATCCGGGTTTAAGATCATGAAAGCGTACCACAAAGCGAAGTTTTACAGTTTGGACATGCAGGGTAAATGCGATTCGTTGGCCATGTCGCTTCGCGATTCCGTTATTCGATTATACACCGAACCGGTTTTGTGGTCGCAGGATAACCAAATGACGGCCGAATACATCGAAATAGAGACCGAAAATCAAAATCCCAAACGGATGAATCTGTTGAATAGAGGATTTATCGTGCAACGGGAAGATACCGTCGGGTTTAACCAAATCAAGGGTAAAAAAATAGTGGCTTTGTTTCGAGGGAGCAACGAACTGTACCAAGTAAACGTGTACGGCGACGGTGAAACGATTTATTACATCAAAGACGGCCCCGACATAACGGGAGTTAATAAGTTGAAAAGTACCGATGTCGTGATTCGTCTTAAAGAGAAAAAAGCTGAAGAAGTAAATCATATCAGTTTGGCGGAAGGTGAAATGATTCCTCCCAACGAATTTAATCCCGAAGAACTGACATTGGGCGGGTTTCAATGGTTGGTCAAATATCGGCCGATCGATAAAAACGATATCTTCCGTTGGGGCGAAATCGTCAAAGTCGCTAAAACCGATACGGCGGCAACGTCATTGGTTGCGTCGTCGGTAGAGACCATTGATTCGCTTAGGCGAAAAATAGAACGTCTGATCGTCGGCAAACAAGCAAAAATCGGAGTGGCCGTTATGGGACTTAAAAGTAAGGATACATTGACTGTCAATAACCGGATGTATCCCATGTTAAGTGTTTATAAATATCACATTGCCTTGGCCGTGTTGAGGCTTGTCGATTTCGGGCGGATAAAGACGGATCAAAAAGTGTTTGTTTCCAAAGAGGAATTGCATGCCGATATGTACAGTCCGCTGCGTGACAATTATCCGGAAGGAAACGTGGAAATCACGGTTGCGGAGTTGATGAAGTATATGATATCCGAAAGCGATAATAATGCCTGCGATATTTTGTTGAAATTATTGAAGGGTCCCGAGCGTGTGGAACAAATCATCAAGAGCGTTGGAATTACCGATGTGACCATTCGTGTCACCGAACGGGAAATGCACGATGATCATAAGAAACAATACGATAATCGAACAACGCCTCTTTCGGCTGTCAAAGCGCTCGAAGTATGTTTCAGACCGGATGTTATTTCGGAGCATAACCGTGAGTTTCTGAAAAAACTCATGATCGAAACATCTACCGGTCCCGATAAAATGAAAGGTAAATTGCCGACCGGGGTTGTCGTCGGGCACAAAACGGGCAATTCATCTCGCGACGAAAACGGGATAAAAGCGGCCGACAATGATATCGGTTTTGTTCGATTACCCAAAGAAGATTATTTTTTAATAGCCGTTTTGATCACCGATTCGAAAGAAACGGACAAAACCAATGCCGACATTATTGCCGATATTACTCGAATGGTTTGGAATTATTACGAGGCTAAAGGGAAATAAAATACGGAAAACCGTTTGTCCGATTTCCGTTCGACACGGTCCAACTTGTTATAATCATGTTCGTTGATGTTTTGAGAAATTTTTGCCGTTGAAACTTTTTTCGGTCAGTTGCGTAAAACAAATAACGGCAGAATTGTTTGTAAATGACGAGTCATAAGAAAAACAAAATAAAATTCCGTAAATCAAAAATAAGACCTAACTTTATCACCTCAAACATTGAGGAACATTCATAAAAACAGTAATGATTATGGACCGGGTTGTCGGAGAAATTGTACAGGTTATCGGCCCTGTAGTAGACGTCGGATTTGAAAAGTCATCGGGGGAATTGCCTCATATTCATGACGCTTTGGAAGTGAAGCGAAGTGACGGGCAAAATGTTGTTTTGGAAGTACAGCAAGATATCGGTGAGAATACGTTACGCACCATTGCGATGGATTCGACCGACGGATTGCAACGCGGAATGTCCGTTACGGCATTGGGAGGAGCTATTCGCATGCCCAAAGGCGATGACGTGCGCGGACGTTTGCTCAATGTTCTCGGCGATGCAATTGACGGCATGGAAGCGGTCGATAAAAACGGTTATCGGATACACGGATCTCCGCCCGAGTTTGAAAATCTGACCACGACATCTGAAGTGTTGTTTACCGGGATCAAGGTGATCGACCTGTTGGAACCTTATGCCAAAGGCGGTAAAATCGGATTGTTCGGTGGTGCTGGTGTCGGTAAGACCGTTATTATCATGGAGTTGATTAATAATATTGCCAAAAAATATTCCGGAATGTCGGTATTTGCCGGTGTGGGCGAGCGTACCCGCGAAGGAAACGACTTACTTCGGGAAATGATCGAGTCGGGCGTCATCAAGTACGGCGACGAGTTTAAAAAATCGATGGAAGAAGGCGGTTGGGATTTGTCGAAAGTGGACAAAGAACAACTGAAAGAATCGCAGGCAACGCTGGTATTCGGACAGATGAACGAACCGCCCGGAGCGCGCGCCAGTGTCGCATTGTCGGGATTAACCATCGCGGAATCGTTTCGCGACGGCGACGGTACGGGAAAAGGCCGCGACATATTGTTTTTTGTCGATAATATTTTCCGATTCACGCAAGCCGGTTCGGAAGTTTCCGCATTGTTGGGACGTATGCCTTCGGCCGTGGGATATCAGCCGACATTGGCCACCGAAATGGGATTGATGCAGGAACGCATCACATCCACCAAAAACGGTTCCATTACGGCTGTTGAAGCCATTTACGTTCCCGCCGACGACTTAACCGACCCTGCGCCCGCCACCACGTTTGTGCATTTAGATGCAACAACGGTGTTGAGTCGTAAGATATCCGAGTTGGGTATCTATCCCGCCGTTGATCCGCTCGAGTCTTCATCGCGCATCTTGACGGCCGAAATTGTCGGTAGTGAGCATTATGATACGGCACAACGCGTGAAAGAATTATTGCAACGTTACAAAGAATTGCAGGATATTATTGCCATACTCGGTATGGACGAGTTGTCGGAAGAAGATAAGCTCGTGGTGCATCGTGCCCGTCGCGTACAACGTTTCTTGTCGCAGCCGTTCCATGTTGCGGAGCAATTCACCGGACGTCCCGGTGTATTCGTGGACGTTCAAGACTCCATCAAAGGATTCAACATGATCATGAACGGCGAAGTGGATCAATACCCCGAAGCTGCTTTCAGTATGGTCGGAACCATTGAAGAAGCCGTCGAAAAAGGCAAAAAACTCAGTGCCGAAGCAAAATAATAGATCATTTTTGATTTTTGATTTTTGATTGATGATTCCTGCGCGAACCTCAATCAAAAATCATCAATCGAAAATCAAAAATGCAACATCATGCAATGGGACATTTTAACTCCCGAAAAAAACATTTTTTCCGGAGAAGTCAAGTTGGTTAAAGTTAACGGAAGCAACGGTTCTTTTGAAATCATGAAGAACCATGCCGCGATTATTTCCACATTGGTGCCGGGAGAACTGAAAATCGAAACGGAGTCGGGCGAAACCATTCGCTACAAAGCGGGCGCCGGCGTGGTGGAAGTAAAAAATAATCGAATTGCCGTTTTGTTGGAATCGATCGAAAAATGACAAATTGCCGCATATTTGAAGCGAACATCAAAACGATTCGTTGTTCCCGAAAAAAACAAGTTATGCAAACACGTGTCGACATGCATGTCGGTATTCGGAAAATATGTTGCCGAGTGATGTTATGTTGCGTGTTGTTGTTCCCGATGTACATTTCGGCACAGCAGCGAACGGTAAAATTTCTTGCTTCGGATAAATTGGAAGTGACGGCCGACTTATATTTATCGGACAGCGGAGCGCCGTATATCATATTGCTTCACGGAGAAGGCGGGAGTCGCGGCGAATACAAAGAAATCGCACCCAAGTTGTTAAAGTTGGGTTTTAATTGTTTGGCAGTCGATTTGCGAAACGGAAAAGAGAGCAACTTCGTACAAAATGAAACCGCCGCTCGGGCTAAAGCAAATAATATTTCGGTAACGCTCCTCGACGACGAAAAAGATATGTTGGCCGCAATGGATTATGTGTTAAAAACAACCATGAACAACCGATGCGTTCTTTTCGGAAATTCGTCGTCGGCATCGCTGGCCATGAAAACGGCCAATAAAAACAAAAAAGTAACGGCGGTCATCGCGTTCAGTCCCGGTGAATATTTTACTCCGGAATACCAACTGAAAGATTGGTTGGAAGGATTCGATAAACTGCTTTTTGCGGCCTCTTCCAAGCGTGAACATGCTTATGTGTCGAATTTGGTGAAAGATCTTCCGCAACAAAGCACAACGGTATTTCAACCGACGTCGGGCGAAGGTGTACACGGCGTACAAGCTTTGCTGAACAGCAATCCTTCGTCCGGTGAATATTGGATGTCGTTGATGATGTTCGTAAAAAAAGTGAAAGAAACGAAATACAAATAAAACGGAGCATTTTCTTATTATCCTCCGAATTTTTTAAGAACGATTTTCGATTACCGTTTTACCGTTAAGCGGTATAAGTCGGGAAAAAATTCGAAATTTAATTGATGAGATATGAACGAACAACAATTGAAGTCAATTGTCGAGCAATTCGACATTCGTGGAACGATTGAATCGGTAAAGCCGCTCGGCGCGGGACATATCAACGATTCGTACAAAGTGTTGACGAAGTCGGCCGATACTCCCGATTATGTGTTGCAACGCATCAATCATCGAATATTTAAGAATGTGGATGCATTACAGGATAATATTCGCAGGGTAACCGATCACATTCGCAACAAACTGGTTGCCGCGGGAGTTAACGATGCGGAAAATCGGGTATTGCGTTTGGCGCCGGCCAAAGACGGCAAGCTTTATCATGTTGATGCGGACGGTAATTATTGGCGGATATTGTATTTTATTCCCGACAGCCACAGCTACGACGAGGGAATTACGCCCGATTTGGCACGACAAGCGGGATGGGCGTTCGGCGATTTTCAGACGATGTTGGCCGATCTTCCCGGTAAACCGTTGATCGAAACCATTCCGAATTTTCATAACATGGAAAACCGGTTGGAAACTTTCCGACAAGCCGTTAAAGACAATTAAGCCGGACGTTTGGCAAAAACGCAATTCATGGCGGACGAAATCGAAAAACGTGCCGACGAGATGTGTAAAGCCGAGCGAATGCATCGTGAAGGAATATTACCGAAACGAATAAATCATTGCGACACCAAGGTAAATAATGTGTTGTTCGACAAAAACAATCAAGTGTTGTGCGTGGTAGACCTCGATACGGTAATGCCGGGATATGTACTCAGCGATTTCGGCGATTTCATGCGAACGGGCGCCAACACGGGAAAAGAAGACGACACCGATTTGAGCAAAGTTTCCATTGATATGGCTATTTTCAAGGCATATACCGAAGGCTATTTGGAAAAAGCCAAATCATTTCTGTTGCCGGTTGAAACGGAAAATCTCGCGTTCGGTGCGAAACTGTTAACTTACATGCAAACGGTGCGTTTTTTCGCCGATTATTTGGACGGTGATTTGTATTACAAAATTCATTCGCCGGAGCACAATTGGGAACGAACGTTGGCCCAATTCAAATTGTTGCAAAGCATGGAGGAAAATTACGAGGCGATGTGTCGTATCGTTGCGGAAGCAGCCAAATAATTCGCCGGGAGTTTCAAGGTACCGGATCGTATCCGTGTCCGCCCCAAGGATGACATCGCAAAATACGTTTCAATGCCAATCGGCCGCCTTTCAGTACGCCGTGTTTCTTCAAGGCTTCAATGGCGTATTGCGAACATGTGGGCGTATAGCGGCATGATGCGGGCGTAAGCGGCGAAATGCAATATTGATAAAACTTTACCGCTCCAATCAACAAATATTTAATCGGATTCGGCATGTTTTCGGGCGATTTGTTCCAATAATTTGATCATTGCCTTCTTCAAGTCCGGTATCGGCAGTAATCGGTTATCGGAATAAACCAACATCATGCGTATTTGTTGTCCTTCCGCAACCGAGTCGTTCAATATGTATTTATTGGTACGAAAAACTTCACGTGTGCGTCGTTTCATCAAATTGCGGTCGACGGCATGTTTAAAACGGCGTTTGGGTACCGATACGGCAAAACAACTTCGGTACGGTTCCGATGCGGGAACGTTGATCCAAAATACTTTATACGGCGATTGAAAAAAGGAATTACCCTTGTCGAATAATTCGGAAATGGCTCGTTTTCCGTGTAAACGCTCTTCTTTGCATAATGTTTGCGGTACGGCGGCCATTGTATCATATTTATTGAGAAAGTTTACCTTGAGTAAAACGATCGGCATGCATGCTGAAGCATGTTTTAGTCTCGATGCAACGCGCATTAACGCCTATAAGTCGATTATTCGATTTATTCGGGTTTCGACTTTCCGTTTTTGTTCGAATCTTTCAGAAACTGTTCAATGGCCATTGTCATGGACGGAACCTGCGGACGCGGTGCCAAAATGTCGATCCGCAAATGAGCGGCTTTGGCTGCTTTAGCCGTGGTGGGACCGAAACATGCAATTTTGATTTCTTCGCCCTGTTCGAAATCGGGAAAGTTCTGAAACAACGATTTTATTTCGGACGGGCTGTAAAACACCAAAATATCGTAATCCTTGATGTTGACATCCGATAAGTCGCTGCATACCGTCCGATAAAGAATGACTTTGGTATACTTGTATTTCTTTTTATCGAGCAGTTTCGGTATTTCGGGTTTGTGAGGGTCGGAGAGGGGCAGAAATATCTTTTCATCCTTATGTTTCTGCATCAAATCCAACAATTCTTCGATTTTGGTACCGTAGAAAATTTTCCGTTTGCGATATACGATGTATTTCTGCAAATAATTGGCGATCGATTCGGAAGTACAAAAATACTTCATGGTATCCGGTACGACAATCCGCATCTCTTCGCAAATGCGAAAATAATGGTCCACTGCCGTTTTGCTGGTGAGTAAAACGGCTCCGTGAGCAAAAATATCGACTCTGTACTGACGAAATTCTTTTGCAGTAACACCTTCGACTCGGATAAACGGCCTAAAATCGACTTTCAGATGGTATTTGTCGGCTAACTCGGTAAAAGGCGATTTTTCTGTTTCTCCCGGAGCAGGCTGCGACACGATAATTTTTTTAACCTTCAAAGCTGGATAATTTAAAAATCCGAATAATTGTTTTCGTATTTCGGGTGTCAACAATTATTACGTAACTAAAAGATCATTCAATACTTTACAGACTTTGACAAACAACAAAAGCGGTAAAATTTCGAGCGTGCAAAGATACAAAATGAAACCGTATGTCGGTATATTTTGTGCATGAATAATTTGAAAAATTCTTCGAATCTTTAACAAATAGGATATTCCGAAAATGGCAATGACGCCGTATATCCCGAAGGACATGATATTTTCGGTTGTATAGGGAATGATGGCAACAAGCGGAAAAACAAACAATCCGATGTTGCGATTGTACAGAAACATGTTGTAAATATATTCTCCGGAAAGCGATTGAGCCATGAAC
>JAVBNP010000107.1:0-17009 GCA_031551455.1 Bacteroidales bacterium
TATCCCGAAAAATTCCGCCGTGGACAAATTTACGGACGAACCATTTGACATGTTGATCAATTGCAGCATCGTCAACTATTTCCCGTTGGAATACATTGCACGATTATCGCGGGCAAAATGTAAAGTGGGCGTACTGCATGACGGAGATTCATGTTACGATTTGATGATCGACGTCGGCAAACAAAAAACGGTTAAATATTTTTTGGAAAATCTTAAACTGTATTTAGCGGATTTAAGACATCCGGAATAAAATCGGAAAAATGTCATCACCAAAACAAATATAAAATACATATGCTGTTTACGGGCACGGGCGTAGCTGTTGTTACACCGTTTAAAAAAGATAAAAAGATCGATTACGATGCATTGGGACGCATTGTCGGCCGATGCATCGACGGACAAATCGATTACATTGTCGTGTTGGGAACCACGGGCGAAGCGGTAACCTTATCGCGCGACGAAAAAAAACACGTGGTTCAATACGTCAAAGAAACCGTGGCGGGACGAATCCCGATTGTTATCGGGATCGGCGGCAACGAGACGGAAAAAGTGGTGAATACCATCAAACAAACCGATTTTAACGGCATATCGGGTTTATTGTCGGTAACGCCTTATTACAATAAACCGAGCCAAGCGGGATTAATCAAACATTACAAAGCGGTAGCGGGAAAAAGTCCCGTTCCGGTGATTTTATACAACGTCCCGAGCCGCACGGGGGTCAACATGATGGCCGAAACGACGCTTACGTTGGCCCGAGAGGTCGAGAATATCGTCGCCATCAAAGAATCCTCCGGAATCATGATGCAGGTGATGGAAATCGTTAAAAATCGTCCGGACAATTTTTCCGTCATTTCGGGCGACGATGCGATTGCGCTTCCGATGATGTCGCTCGGAGGACAAGGCGTCATATCGGTGGCTGCCAACGCATTCCCGAAACAGATATCGACCATTATCCGCGAAGCGGCCGGCGGCAATTATCCGGCAGCACAAGCGGCTCATTACGAGATGTTGGAATTGTTCGAAGCTTTGTTTGTCGAAGGAAATCCTTCGGGTATCAAGGCGGCGCTCACCGTTTGCGGGTTGTCGCAAAATGTTCTTCGCTTACCGTTGGTTCCCGTTTCGCAAAAGACATACGAACGATTGGAATTTCTGATCAAAAAATTGAAAGCGTAAATCGAAGACACGAGTTTATCAAATGTTCGATAAGTTCGTGTCTTGATAGTACCAACCGCCAACCATGAATCACATTACCTTAATTAAAGCGGCATTTTGGGGTGTCATCGTTCTCGCTGTGTTTATCGGATGCACTCGTGCCTCAAAAAAACAAACCATGGAATCATTCGAAAAAGGAACATTCGGGTTCGATCTTCAATTTTTGCAAAGCAAAGACAGTTCGCTGGTCGTTCTCCAAGATCCGACGGGAAACGCACAAGTGGCGATATCCGCCAAATTTCAAGGAAAAGTATTTACTTCCGCCGCACAGGGATTGTCGGGTAAAAGTTTCGGATGGATCAATTATCCGGCGTTCGACAACATTACGCCGGGTGCGCACATCAATGCGTTGGGAGGCGAAGATCGTTTTTGGATCGGCCCGGAAGGCGGACAATTCTCGATATTTTTCAAACCGGGAGGCGGAACGGACTTTGACAATTGGTATACACCGCCGGCCATCGACACCGAACCGTGGGATTTGGTATCGGCCGATAAAACCTCGGCACGCTTTGCCAAACAAATGGCTTTTTCCAACTATTCGGGAACATTATTTGATTTAAAAGGCGAACGTCAAGTCAAATTATTGGATCAAAACCGGATAGAACAAGGATTGGGCGTCCGTCTCGATAAAATTTGCGCGGTTGCTTTCGAAACATTGAACACCATTACCAACACCGGAAAAGAAGCTTGGACAAAAAGTACGGGTACCGTTTGCATTTGGATGCTCGACATGCTGACTTGCGGTTCGGGCGTGACCATCGCGGTGCCATATCGTTCGGGAGACGAAGCGAAATTGGGAAAAATTGCCACCACCGATTATTTCGGCGAAATACCGGCCGAATGGCTCAAGATTACCGACAAAGCCGTATTTTTGAAAGCCGACGGCAAAAAAAGATCGAAAATCGGTCTGTCGCCGCAACGCGCATTGCCTATATCGGGAAGCTACGACGAAGAAACGGGCGTACTCACCGTCATCAAATACACGGTAACTGCCGATGCCGAATATATCAACCAACAATGGCCGATTCAAGAACATCCCTTTGTCGGCGACGCGGTAAACGCTTACAATGACGGTCCGTTGGCCGACGGAAGCCAAATGGGACCTTTCTATGAAATCGAAAGTTCGTCGCCTGCGGCATTTTTGGCGCCGGGACAATCGCTGACGCATGATCATACCGTATTTCATTTTGTCGGCGACGAAGCCGAATTGAGCAAAATATCCGAAAAAGTATTGGGATTGAGCATCAACGAAATTAAGGCGGCTTTTTAACGCGCGACAATAATGGCGGAACCTTCGATTTGCCCGATATGTAAAACGAAATATGATCCCCTGCCGGAAGAATGTACGCATTGCGGCTATCCGTTTGCGGGATCCGACAAAGAAAAATCGAAGTTTGCGGCACAACAAATCTTAAAACAGGGAGAAATAACCGATGAAAAAGATCGCATCCGACAGGCACAGCTTGTCCTCTTTGTGATTGCCGCATTCAACATCATGCTGCCGATTATTCAATATACCAATGCCAAAATCGATACGTTTATGCTAACGATGTACATCGGGGTCGGTTTGTTTTTTGCGATTTTCGGGTTACTTGCCAAACGTGAACCCTTTTTGTCGATTTTAATCCCTTTTTGTTTGTTGGTTGTTTCTTACTTGGTTGATGCGATCATGAACCCCGCAACGTTACCGATCGGAATATTTTGGAAAATACTTTTTGTCGGAAGTTTGTTGTATTGTTTGATAAAAATTAAAAAATCGGAAAAATTAAAAAAGGAAAGCGATTATTTGGCATCAAGAGATCGCAAATAGAATGAGTTAAACCTATGAAAGACATTACACCTGATATCCGACGTTACTTTGAGGAAATCTGCCGCATTCCGCGTCCGTCGAAAAAAGAAGAAAAGATTTGCGCGTACATCAAGCAATTTGCGGAAAAGAACGGATTGCCCCACAAACAAGACGCCGCGGGAAATATATTGATCAGCAAACCGGCGACACCCGGAAAGGATCGATTGCAAACGGTGATCTTGCAAAGTCATGTGGATATGGTGTGTGAAAAAGACGCCGGTATTCGACACAATTTTAATACCGATCCGATCGATTTTTATATTGACGGCGACTGGATGAAAGCGCGCGGTACCACGTTGGGCGCCGACGACGGAATCGGAGTGGCGGCAATGCTGGCCGCATTATCCGATAAGGATATCGAGCACGGTCCGATCGAAGCGCTTTTTACGGTGGACGAAGAAACCGGATTAACGGGCGCCAAGGAATTACAAAGCGGATTCTTGACGGGAAATATATTGATTAATCTCGATTCGGAAGACGAAGGAGAATTGTTTGTCGGTTGTGCCGGAGGGATCGATACCGTTGCAACATTGACTTACGAACCCGCCGAAATACCCCCGAATACCATCGCATACAATTTGAATATCAGCAATATGACGGGAGGCCATTCGGGCGACGACATCAATAAACGACGCGGCAATGCCATCAAAATATTGAACCATCTTTTACTGGATGCTTCAAGTTTGTTCGGGATATCGGTCAGCCGATTCGAAGGCGGTAATTTGCGCAATGCCATTCCCCGAGAAGCTTCGGCAACGGTGGTCATCCATGAAAACTACAAAGAAGATTTCGAATCGTATTGCGCGGGCGAATCTCAATTGTGGAAAGAGGCGTTGTTGTCGACGTCGCCGAATTTTCAATTTGTCATCGAACCGTGTTCCATGCCTACTTACATCGTCGATATCGTGAACCAATCCTGCTTGTTGAATGCCTTGACGTTATGCCCTTCGGGCGTGATATCGATGAACGAAACAATACCCGGATTCGTCAGCACCTCATCCAACATAGCTTCCGTCAAGTTTACGGGAAAATACAAAATAGTGATTGCCACAAGCCAACGGAGCGACCGAGAAGAAGCTAAAGCAAGCATTGCCAAGCGCGTTCGGCGAATTTTTGCCATGATGGACGGTGAAGTAAAAAATTCGAACGATTATCCGGGTTGGACCCCCAATCCGCGATCCGTTATCGTGGAAATCGCAAAAGCGTCCTATCGAAACCTGTTCGGTAAAGACCCGATGGTCAAAGCCATTCATGCGGGTTTGGAATGCGGGTTGTTTCTCGAAAAATATCCCGAATTGGATATGGTTTCTTTCGGACCGACCATTAAAAATGTACATTCGCCGAGCGAACAACTGAATATTCCAACGATAAAACAATTTTCGGACTTGTTGCTCGATGTGCTGGAAAACATTCCGAGACAATAAATAAACCAAGATAACATCCATTTCATATCCGATAAATAACAGTTAAAATGAAAACATTTCAATATTTGCTCGTATCGATGATTATTTGCATGTCGATTTCCTGTAAAAGGGATTATACGGGCCAATGGGTTTCAATTATATCCGGTTCGGGATTTGGCGATTGGAAAAGAGACAGCGATAAAAAATCGTTTGATCGAACCGGTGACACGCTGACCATAAAGGGGAAAGGCACCCTGTATTACACGGGAAACGTACACGACGCCAAATTCAAAAACTTTGAATTGTTTGCCGACATCAAAACGCGACCCGATGCGGTTGCCGGTTTGTGGTTCCATTCCGGCGATGCGTCCGGTTACCAAATCTTGATTAACAATACGCCAACAAGCGAAGAGCGTTGCAAAACGGGAAGTCTGTTTTCCGTGCGCAACGTTTATAAAAGCCTCGCTTCGGACAACCAATTGTTCACGTTGTATCTGAAAGTGGTCGGAAAACATATTGTTGTGAAAATAAACAATGTCACGGTAGCCGATTATGTCGAGCCGGAAAATCCTTACCGTACGGAAGAAAATAAAGGCAAATTAATTTCGAGAGGTTCGTTCGCCTTATCCAACTACACCGACAAACCGGTATCGTTCACCAACATACAGGTGAAGCCTTTACCCGCCAACGAACAACCCGGCCGCACGGATGCAATTGATGAACAAACCGACGAGATCATCCGTTTACAACAAGAAGGATTTCCGGTAATCGATTTTCACGTCCATTTGAAAGGATGGAGCGGAGAACAAGCCATGAACCACTCGCGCAAAGTCGGTATTTTCTACGGTATTGCTCCGAATTGCGGCATCGGTTTTCCGGTGACTTCCGACGAGGATATATACAAGTTTCTCGATACCACCCGCAACATGTCCTGTTTTATGGCCATGCAGGGCGAAGGTCGCGAATGGGTTACCACGTTTTCGCCGGAAGCCCGCGAACGATTCGATTACGTTTTTACCGATGCATTAACATTTACCGATCACAAAGGCCGTCGCACGCGTCTTTGGGTTCCGGAGGAAGTTTGGGTCGATATCGACAAAGAAAAATATATGGATGTGATTGTCGATCGCATCGTAAAAGTATTGAACGAAGAACCGATTGATATTTACGTGAATCCCACCTTTTTACCTGATGCGATGATGGCCGATTACGACAAGTTATGGACGGAGTCGCGCATCCAAAAAGTGATTGACGTTTTAACAAAACGAGGGATTGCCTTGGAAATTAATGCCCGATATAAAATTCCCGGCGAAAAAATCATCAAAGCCGCAAAAGATGCCGGAATACGGTTTGCATTCGGAACCAATAACGGCTCTCCCGATATCGGAAAATTGGAATATTGCATCGAGATGATGAAAAAATGCGGAATAACGCGCTACGATATGTTCTTTCCCGTTGTCAAGACCGAAAAGAAATAGAGGAACACATTCATAAACAAACAGACGACCTTCTTCGTTAACGAAGAAGGTCGTCTGTTTGTTTTCATACCTTTCGGATGAATCATATATATCCGATTTGCCCGCTATTCGAATTGCAACATCACTCCGGCACCGCAAAAAACGGACGATAATGAAGTCTGATATTCGACACGCAATTGAAGATATGTTTGAAGCAAATTGCTGTTCCAGTTTCGTTTTACATGAAACCCTTTCACATTGATTCCGATTGTCGGATCAACAAAGAGATCGCTTTTTGCTCCCCACGTAAAACCCGGATAAATGCCGAAAAAAGGTTCAAAGTAGCTTTGGTTCCGATAACTAAACACAAACATGGCGTAAAAATGATTCACGGCGCCGTCGTCCCCTTTTCTCTTCAGTGATTCAACGGTATAACTGCCCAATCCGACGCCGTATGCATAGGTAACCGTGTTTTCGCCGGTTTTCTCTCTCCGTGTCCTAACCTCATTGCTCCCGAAAAACTTATGATTGCTAATCAATTGTAATCTGGGACCGTGCGTATCGTCGGATGAAAAAAGTGTATTGAAATCATAGGTGAATGCAACTTTCGGAAATTTGACAAAGGGCGGATCTCTGTCTTCCTGTGCTTGAGCAAAATACGACAATCCGAATAGGAACCAAAACCAAATTGAATATCTCGTTACTCTTATCACCTTTTTTTACAAGACAAAATTAAAGATACAATAATAATGAATTTAATTGTATTTTTGTTTACGAAAATTTGCATACCCGCAAATATTAAACCGAAATTAATATTTTTTAGTATAAAACTTGCTCTTATATTTGCACGATAACCAACGATTAATCACCAAGGTATTTCTCATTTTAAGCACTTTGCGATAAACCTGCCGATCTGAAAAAAAATGAACAACCGAAAAAAATTAGTTGCATTAACCGGCGCCGGCATCAGCGCCGAAAGCGGAATTACCACCTTTCGCGATTCGGGCGGACTTTGGGAACAATATGATGTGATGGAAGTAGCGAGCATTGAAGGTTGGAACAAAAATTCCCGATTGGTCTTGCGTTTTTACAACGATCGACGTCAACAACTCGCCGAGGTGGAACCGAATGCGGCTCACCGCATATTGGCCGAACTGGAGAAAGATTATGAGGTAACCGTCGTAACGCAGAATGTCGACAACCTGCACGAACGAGCCGGAAGTTCCAATATTGTGCACTTGCATGGTGAATTGACCAAAGCGCGCAGTTCCGTCAATCCGAATTTAATTACCGATATCGGCTACCGCCCGATCGATTCGGAGGAAAAAGCGGCCGACGGAAGCCCGTTGCGGCCGCATATCGTTTGGTTCGGCGAAGCGGTTCCCGAAATAGAACGAGCCGCCGACATTGTGTCGCTCGCCGATATATTGATCATCATCGGCACATCGCTCAACGTATATCCCGCCGCCGGTCTCGTGGGATATGCCAACCGAAAAACGCCCGTTTATCTGATCGATCCCAACGACGTAATTTATCCGAGTCGTGAAATTACCGTGATACGGGAAAAAGCAACCGAAGGAATGAAAAAGTTAAAAAAGTTGCTGTCCGTCCGTACCGATATTTGATATCGGCGTTAACAAAACGTTTGCATTTACGTTATTATCAAACAATAAAACCGGGATACGCCATGACCGACCAAGAAATTTACCAATACATTTTATTACCGCTGATCATCTTTTTCGCACGTATTTGCGACGTAAGTCTCGGTACATTGCGAATCGTGTTTATCTCCAAAGGAAAGAAAAACATTGCACCCATATTGGGTTTTTTTGAAGTTTTTATTTGGATCGTTGTTATCAGTCAAATACTGAAAACGGTGGACGGGCTGGTTTGTTACGTCGCCTATGCGGGAGGATACGCGGCAGGCAACTACATCGGAATGAACATCGAGGAACGCATCGCAATGGGCACGCAATTAATTAAAGCATTCTCGTCAAAAGACATCGTTGGGTTACAGAAAAAGCTCAGTGCCGCCGGGTATGGAACCACCGTAATCGAAGGCGACGGTTCGACGGGAAAAGTCAACATTCTTTATGCGGTGATTAATCGAAAAACCTTCGATAAGGTGGAAAAAATCATTACGGAGTTCGATCCGTCGATTTTTTACGTGATTGAAGATGTTCGATCGGCTAAAGCGGGAATTTTTCCCGAAAGCACGCGTCTCAACAGCCCCTTTCAACGATTTCTGAGGCGTGCTCGCCCCGGGAAATAAGCAATCGAAGGCAAATTTGCTTCCCGAATAAAAACGGCTATTTTTGTGTGATCATTCGTAAAAGAATAATATGACGGAACATCATGAACACGAGATCGTCGATGATCATCACCACGACAGCGCACTGACGGTAAATCCGGGCATTGAACAACCGCCCGTCGTGGATGAAGCTTCGTTGCAGCGCTTTTTGAATCGTTCGCGCAAGGCATTAACGCTCGACGACTATGTCGAAGGTATTTTGCAAGGCAATCGCACTGTATTAAGCAAAGCGGTTACGTTGGTGGAAAGCACGCTTCCGGAACATGCGGGACTGGCGCAAGATATCATCGATCGTTGTTTGCCCCATTCCGGCAAATCGTTGCGTATCGGCATTACCGGGGTGCCGGGCGCCGGGAAAAGCACGTTCATTGAAGCCATGGGGGGGTATCTAACTTCCATCGGTCACAAATTGGCCGTTTTGGCCATCGATCCATCGAGCGAACGATCCAAAGGCAGCATTTTGGGCGATAAAACCCGCATGGAACAACTTTCGGCCGATCCGAACGCCTTCATCCGTCCGTCGCCTTCGTCGGGATCGTTGGGCGGCGTTGCCCGAAAAACCCGTGAGTCCATCGTTCTTTGCGAAGCGGCGGGTTTCGATACCGTTTTTATCGAAACCGTCGGCGTGGGCCAATCGGAAACCGCCGTACATTCGATGACCGACTTTTTCCTGTTGATACAAATTGCCGGCGCGGGCGACGAATTACAAGGCATCAAGCGCGGAATTATGGAATGGCCGATCTGATCGCCGTTAACAAAGCAGACGGCGACAACATTAAAAATGCACAATTGGCACAAGCGCAATATCAAAGCGCGTTGCGATTGTTTCCCAAACCGGCATCGGGCTGGGAACCGCAAGCCGTCATTTGTTCGTCGATTTCCCGTTTCGGTATCGACAAAATTTGGAATACGGTGTTGCAATACGAACAATTGACCCGTGACAACGAATATTTCGATCGACGCAGACGTTTGCAGGCGGAATATTGGATGAACGAGACCATTCGTAACGGGCTTATCGATCATTTCTATCGCGATCCCGCCATCGAATTGTTGCTTCCCGAATACGAAAAAAAGGTGTCGGAAGACAAAATGACTTCTTTTGCGGCAGCACGCACCTTGTTGAACGAATATTTCGGCAGAAAATAAATCGTTTTCGACAAAAATTGCCTACATTTGAGTTTTTACATCATATGAATTATTAAACGACAAATTATGTATTTAGCATCCGTTTTGTGGTTACTTACTTGGCCGGCGCTCATTATCGCGGCCTATTTTGCCGTACGGTTCTTTCTGAAAAAGACAGATTTATTGTAAGATTCGGTTTTTGCGCAAAAACCGTCGGGATTTAACGGATATTTTGTCGGCAAGATGTTTCACACATGCCGAACGAAAGCGGTATGTCGAATTTAAACGTTAATCGATATCACTTATGAAAAAAGTTAAGATCAAATCGGTTATTGTCTTCTTTTTGTTGACTTATGCACATGCCGGCGCTCAAACCTTACCGCCGGGATTCAAAAAAAGTTTGGGAAAAGCCGAAGTATCGATTGTCGGTGATGCGATCATTGCACGCACGGGAAAAATCGAGCGAAAATGGGTTCGCACGCATGCGGGGTTGCTGACAACTTCCGTCAACGATCCGGTTTCGAAAAAAAACTATCGCACAAAACCGAATCCGGCAATAACCTGCGATTGGAATTTACCCGGAGCAATGAATGCAACATCCGAAGCTTCGTTTGTTTCTTTCGACGTTCGCGAAAGCGATGATGAAGGATTTATCAACCGACATCTCGAAGTCGTTACCCGATTTCGATACGATTCCGCGCGATTGGAACTGCAACATATCGTTTGGGTTTTCCCGAATGCTCCCGGTATACGCGTACAACTTCGTGTTAAAGCGATGGAAGGCTTTAAATCGGACGGACTGCCCGATAAAGAAACAACAAAGGAATATTACGGACACACGCTGTCGGTGCCGAGCGCCCGTGCGGAGTATCTTCCGTTGGATTTTTCCGTAAAGAATCGACGGCTATATTGGGGTTATTACAACGACCCGGGATCGCGTCACGACCAAAGCAGAGACATGTTGAAAGAAGAAGTGGTTCTCGGGTATCCCGTTTTTCAAGACGAAGATATCGATTGGGCGAGCGGTGCGTGCGTCGAATACGGGAACACCGGGATCATGGTGGTTAAAGAATCGCACAAATGCGCCAATCAACAGGGACATTACACCGGAAGTTTTTATGCCGGACCGGATGGATTGAAAGTGACCGGGTGGGGACTGAAGCCCGACGAAATCGTTACGGATCGATTCAGGGAATGCTGGGCAAATTGGACGATCGTATATAACGGCGGAAACGACGGCATGCAATTGGCCTTGAAACAGTTCGATCGTGCTCGCTATCCCGTGTTTCCCGAACGGGATATCATGATCGTCAACGACACGTGGGGGCCTGCCGATCCTTACGGCGCTCAATTCACGAAAGAAGATTATTTGTTGAAAGAAATACCCCTTTTGTCCGATCTCGGCGTAGACGTATTGCGGATTGACGACGGTTGGCAAATCAATCCGTGGGGAGGAGAAAAAGAAGTGTTTTTGCCCGGTTACCCCGACGGCTGGAAAAACATTACGGCGGCATGCAATCGCCATAACGTCAAATTGGGCTTATGGGTGGCCATCCGACGCGCCAAACAAAAGGATTTGTTGTACAATCTCGATGAAGCGAAGGTGGTTACTTGGAAAGTGGATTTCGACCATTTGAACGACCGCGCCGCTTTCGAAAATCGATTTATCGGAATTCGCGAAATCATGAAACACGCGTGGATGAAAACCCAATTTTCCTTTTGTCCCGAATACAATCATCCCCGTTACGGGTGGTATTACGCGAAAGAATACGGGAGTATTTATTTTCAAAATCTTCAAGAAGCCTTGCCGGAACACCTCATCATGGTTCCCTATCAAGTGTTGCGGCAAAATTGGCTGATGAGCAAATATCTTAACGGCAACAAATTGCAGGTATTGCTTCAAAATCCCAAACGGGTGGATGCACGTTACAGCGACGCACCCGGTCACGGTCACGGCTATTGTTTTGCCATGGGAATACCGTTCGTGCCCGTGTTTTTCCAAAGTGCGCAATTCTTGGATAACGAAGGCCGCAAAGAATTGAAAGAGTTAATCGCTTTATACAAAAATCATCGAAAAAATCTTTTCGAATGTTACAATTTCCCGATCGGGGATATACCCGCAAACGACACTTGGTCGGGCTTTCAATTCACCAACGAAAATACCGACGGCGGTTACCTGCTCTTTTTCCGCGAATTGCACAACCCGGAGGCGAAAAAACCGATGCGGTTGAAGTTTTTGGCCGGTAAAATAATTAAAATAACCGACTTGAAAACAGGCACCAGTCGTCAAACAAAAGTCCCGGCCGATGGTATGATCGAATTTATGTTGAAAAACCCCGCGGATTTTGCGTTTCTGCAATATGCGGTTGTCAAATAACCTATCTTTTCAAAATTGAGACCCGATCGATTTGTAAAATTCGGAACGTAAACCGAATTCGATGAGAAATATCTTTTGGCAACATCGCAAAAAAACGTACTTTTGCCCCTTATTCTTTTAAAAGTTATCATCGTGGATATTTTCGAAAAAATACAAGAAAGTGAAGGCCCGTTGGGGCAATATCGCAAAGACGCACACGGATATTTTATGTTCCCGAAACTGGAAGGCGACATAGGCGCCCACATGAAATTCCGCGGTAAAGAAATGGTCGTTTGGAGTTTAAATAACTATATCGGTTTGGCAAACCATCCCGAAGTACGCAACATCGACGCCGAAGCATCGGCCCGTTGGGGATTGGGATATCCCATGGGCGCGCGCATGATGTCGGGACAAACGAGCCTGCACGAAAAATTGGAACAACAACTGGCCGAATTCGAAAAGAAAGAAGACGCCTATTTGTTAAATTACGGTTATCAAGGAATGATTTCGATCATCGACACCTTGGTGAACCGCCACGATGTGATTGTATACGACGCCGAATGCCATGCCTGCATTTTGGACGGATTGCGCATGCACATGGGCAAACGTTTCGTATATGCCCACAACGACATGGAAAATTTGGACAAACAGCTGCAACGTGCCGCCAAACTGACGGAAGAATCAGGCGGCGGTGTTTTGGTCATTACCGAAGGCGTTTTCGGCATGTCGGGCGACCTCGGTAAATTGGACGAAATCGTTGCGTTAAAGAAAAAACATCAATTCCGCCTGCTGGTCGACGATGCACACGGATTCGGTACCATGGGAAAAACGGGCGCCGGAACTTCCGAACATTTGGGCGTGATGAACGAAGTGGACCTTTATTTCGGAACATTTGCCAAAGCAATGGCCGGAATCGGCGGGTTTGTTGCCGGTCCCGAAGTGGTGATTAACTTCCTTCGGTATAACATGCGTTCGCAGATTTTCGCCAAATCATTGCCCATGCCGATGGTCGAAGGCGCCATTAAACGTCTCGAACTGCTCCGTACCCGTCCCGAATTGCGCGATCGGTTGTGGACCATCGTTAAAGCCCTGCAAAAAGGATTGCGCGACAAAGGATTCGACATTGGAAATACCAACTCTCCGGTAACACCCGTCTTTATGAAGGGGCAAGTTCCCGAAGCCACCAACGTGATTCTCGACTTACGTGAAAAATACAGCGTTTTCTGTTCGGTGGTGGTATATCCCGTCGTACCGAAAGACGTTATCATGTTCCGTTTGATTCCCACGGCCGTTCATACATTGGAAGACGTGGAATATACGCTCAAAGCTTTCTCCGAAGTAAAAGAAAAATTAGCGGCGGGCAAGTATGTGGGCGACAAAGTTCGCATGGTATAAGCAACATCATAATCGTTCGTAACGTTTAAACGTTTTGACATTTCAACTGTTATAACGTTACGAACGATATAATTTCAATGGAAATGCCGGTAAAACTTTTGGCGGTCGAAGATCTCAAAGAAGCGGACGACTTACTCCGCAATCCGTCGTGGGACGTCGTGTCGGGTTTCGTACGGCGGCTGGACGGCACTACCGTCACATATATGTATTTGTATAAGACGGAAAAAGCCAACGACGATGAATATCTCTTGGTGGGCGGCGGCGGAGAATACTACATTTGCGAATACGTATGCGACGGAAAAAGTTACCGGTTATTAAATAAAGACGACGAAACATCGGAAGAACTTATCAGTTTTCCGGTAGAAAATACCGAAGAATTTCCGAAAAAATATTGTATCGCTTACGAGGAAGTATTGCCCAATGTGAAATATTTCTACGAGCACGGCGACATAAATCCCGAATACAAGTGGGATAAAAGGCGTTTGTAATCCACCGGAGACTCTCTCAAACGGGTTGCCCCGTAATAAATTTAATTTACCCGGAATAATCGTCATAAGTCGGCAATCAAACCGACCGAAATCCCGAAAGGTTTGATGATGTTCCGTAATTTCATCCGATCACGAAACATAAAAATCATAATGAAAAGTACCATTTTTGAATCCGTACATCAAAGTCTCGGCGCCAAGATGATGCCCTTTGCGGGATACAACATGCCGATCGAATATTCGGGCATCAATAACGAACATCTGACCGTACGCAACGGTGTGGGCGTGTTTGACGTGTCGCACATGGGCGAAATTTGGGTAAAAGGCCCCAAGGCGTTGGCGCTTATTCAACGCATCGCCACCAACGACGCATCCGTATTGACCGTCGGAAAAGCGCAATATACTTGCATGCCCAACGGTAAAGGCGGCATTGTGGACGATATTTTGGTGTATCGTTACGAAGATGAAAAATACCTGTTGGTGGTCAATGCCTCCAATATCGATAAAGATTGGGCTTGGATACAGGCCAATAATACGCCGGGCGCCGAACTCGAAAACGCATCGGACAAAATTTCGCAGTTGGCCGTGCAAGGCCCCAAAGCGACGGAAGTGATGCAACAGTTGACATCCGTCGATTTAAAAAGCATTCCGTATTATTCGTTCGTGACGGGCGACTTTGCCGGAGTAAAAAACGTTATTATCTCGGCAACGGGATATACCGGTTCGGGCGGATTTGAATTGTATTTTTACAACAACGACGGCATGAAAATATGGAACGCTTTGTTCGAAACGGGTAAACCCGAGGGCATTCTTCCGATCGGATTGGCGGCCCGTGACACGTTACGTCTCGAAAAAGGATTCTGTCTGTACGGAAACGACATCGACGATACTACGTCGCCCATCGAAGCCGGTTTGGGTTGGATCACCAAATTTGTCGAAGGCAAGGATTTCATCGACAAAGAATTTCTTTTGAAACAAAAAACCGACGGCGTATCGCGTAAATTGGTCGGATTCGAGATGATCGACAAAGGTATTCCGCGCCACGGGTACGAAATTGTCGATGCGGCGGGAACCGTCATCGGCCAAGTAACTTCGGGAACCATGTCGCCCTGCCTCAAAATCGGCATCGGAATGGGATATGTGTCCTCCCGATATGCCGCAACGGATTCCGAATTGTATATTTCCATACGCGATAAAAAATTGAAGGCCAAAGTTGTAAAACCGCCTTTTGTAAAGTAAGAGGGAATTAGGTAAAAAGTAACAGGTGAAAAAATATCAAAAGTTCTTTCTTCTTCATTCTTACCGCTTACCTTTTCATTCTTACCGCTCAAATGCATCAAATCACCGTCTGTTTCACACCCGTACAGTTTCCGTCGTATCCGCACGATAACCATAATGCGGTCGCCATTGATATTCTTCGTGCCACGACGTCCGTTTGTACCGCTTTCATGAACGGAGCAAAAGAGGTAATCCCAATCAGTACCGTCGACGAATTACGAACATACTCCGGAAAGGATTATATTATTGCCGCCGAACGGGAAGGAGTGAAACTTGATTTTGCGGATATCGGTAATTCGCCGTTTTATTTTACCAAAGAAACGGTGACGGGAAAAACGATCGCATACAGTACCACCAACGGAACGCATACAATTAATTTGGCGGCGCAATGCCGTCGTGCCGCGGTGGGATCGTATCTCAACATTTCCGCACTTTGCCGTTGGCTCGAAGCCGGTAATTGCGACGTATTCTTGCTGTGTGCCGGATGGAAAGGACGCTTTAACCTTGAAGATTCCGTATTTGCCGGAGCCGTTGCCCGAAAACTGATAAACACCGGCAAATTCGAAACGACATGCGACAGTGCATTGGCTGCGATGGATTTATGGTCGTTGGCTGAAGTCGATTTGCAAGGTTACATCAAGAAAGCGACACAAAACGAACGTTTGCGCAAGATCAACGCTGCCGATGCAATTCCTCATTGTCATACGCTCGATTTGACGGACATTGTTCCGGTATTCGAAAACGGTGTGTTAATGGGAGTCAAGGCATAAAATGCCCGGGAATTTCGACTGTTGAAAAATTCGATAAATAAAGCAAAAAACATTGCCTTTTTTATAACTTATCTGTTGTATTTTCGTATCTTTAATTTTACGTACCGTTAAATTATGTTTCCCATGTCAAAACCAAAACTCTGCTTGGCCTCTTTCTTGGCCTGCATTATCGTTGCCGCAAGTTTCTTCGGCTGTAAATCGAAAAAAGAAACCGAAACCGAACATCCGTTAGTGGTAGCCTACACTTCGGGCGTTATTTCCATTCTTTCGCCCGTACGCGTGGTGTTAACCGACGATGCCATGAAAGAAACGCCTCAAGCGGGAGATCCCGTAGCCGACGGCGTGTTGAAATTTTCGCCTTCGGTGGCCGGTAAAGCGGTTTGGCTCAATGAAAACACCATCGAGTTCGTGCCCGACGCTCCTTTTGAATCGGGCAAGGAATATACCGTCAAGTTTCAAATTTCGAAAATTACCGATGTGGGTGATGCTCCAAAAAGCTTTACGTTTACGATCAACACCATCATCCCGACCTTCTATTATCAATTGGACGGCTTGTCGTTGTACAACAGAACCACGGCGAATCTTTATTACATGACCGGTACGGTGACGGCTTCGGATTTTATCCCGACCGAAAAAGTGAAAAATCTGTTGACGGTGAAATCCGGAAAGGGAAATTTGAACATTAAGTGGGAACACGATTATGCGCAAAATCAACATTTTTTCCGTATCGACAGTATTAAGGCGGCTCAAGACAGATACGACATCAAATTTATTTGGAACGGCAGCGGTATCGGATATTCCTTCGATTCCGAAGAAACGGTAACCGTCCCCGCCGAAGGCGAATTCGGTTTGATCGACATGCAGGTAATCCATACGCCCGAACAGTACGTACAGTGTACCTTCTCGGAACCGATTGACGAAAAACAGAAATTGATCAATTATTTCTCGCTTTCGAACAAAGCCAACCTGCGTTTTGCCGTCGACCTCAACATCGTGAAGGTTTATCCCGCTTCGCGCGAAGTCGGAACATACAATCTGACCATCGAAAAAGGGTTAAAAACCACCACCGGGAAAAAGCTTGCCGAAACCATCGTTCGCGAAGTGGTGTTCGAGCAACTGAAACCTTCCGTCAAATTTGTCGGAAAAGGGGTGATTCTTCCCAATTCCAGCGGTTTGCACATCACCTTCCAAGCGGTAAATTATCAAGCGGTGGATGTGGAAGTGTATCGCATTTACGAAAGCAACATTCTCCAATTCCTGCAAATTAACCGATTGGACGACAGCGACGAGATGTATCGCGTCGGAAAAACCATTGTCAACACGCGCATCAACTTGGCGGAAAAGAAAGCGGTGAACCTTACCACGTGGAAC
>JAVBNP010000014.1:0-9478 GCA_031551455.1 Bacteroidales bacterium
ATAGCCGCTGATGTACGTAAACCACGAATCAGTCATGCTTCTGTCCATCATTTGATAGATGACGCCGCCGGGCAGGTTGTTGCTCAACGACACCAAGCGTTCTTGTCTTGCAACCAGTTCGCGGGTTTTTTGTTCCACCATCAATTCGAGTTGCGTGCGATATTGCTCCAACTCCATGTCGGTTAATTTCTGCTCGGTAATGTCGCGGAGAACACGGCCGAAGAAACATGTTTCGGCCAAACCGATGGGGAACATCGATGCTTGCAGGTAGCGCTTGTCTCCGTCGGGGAAGTACAGTACCGGTTCTTCGACAACGGGCTCCTGTTCGCGGCCGCCGCGAAGGTATGCTAATCGTGATTGACGGAGCTTTTCGAAAGCTTCGGGCTTGCGCTCTTCTTCCGATAAATATCTTTTCAACAGATCCCACTCGTAATTACCCAGCGCCTCGTCGTGCGAAAGTCCCGTTATCTCCTCCAACGCTTCGTTCCATTCGATAACGCGGCCTTCGTTGTCCAACATCATGATGCCTTCGAACGATTGACGAATAAAATTTCGGACTTTGTTTTCGCTGTCCTCCAGTTTTTTCATGATCTCCATACGGGCGGTGATTTCGTTCCGCAATTGATCGTTCTTCGTATGCAGTTCTTCGTTGGTGACGGCAAATTCTTCGTTGGTGGCGTACAATTCCTCATTGGTAGCATACAATTCCTCGTTGGTGGCTTCGAGCTCTTCGGTGCGCTCCTTCACCAAACGTTCGAGTTCCTCGCGATATTCGGCCAATTCGGTCTCGATATGTTTACGGTCGGTAATATCGAGAATAAACCCGTCGGTCAGTATCAAACCGTCTTCGCGTCGCGGAACGGCCGCTATTTGAAGCCAATGCATCTCCGTTTCGGTGTAATTGTAGCGGATTTCGGTATTGAATTCGAAGAGATTCGTCAAGCTGTCGTGCATTTGGGGGATAATTCCCGCCAAATCTTCGGGCTCGATTTTCATGAATGGCAACGAAATGTTTTGCATGGCATCCTCCAAGGGAATATTGCTGATCTTTTCCCACGTGGCGCCCGCATAAGATAACCGCAGATGTTGCAACCATGTTTGCGCGTCGGATCGGGCAAGTTGTTCGGCATTGATTTCGAAGCGGAACAAAGCGCCGCCGGGAAAATTGTCGCCCAATGCTTGCAAACGGTCTTTTTCGGCCGTTAATTCGCGTTCGGCTTCCTTGCGGCGGCTTACGTCTAAGATGATACCGTCCCAAACGACGTTCATGCCTTCCAAATGCGGATGCGATGCCATTTGCACCCAACGAGGGCGGCCGTGATCGACAACGCGTATTTCGCAATTGAAATTGGTCATCGTTTGGGCGCTTTCGCCGATCGATTGTTGCAGAAGCGGCAAGTCTTCGGGATATACCGCGCCGAATACCGATGTAATATCCGCCAAGGCAGTGTCGGCGGAAACGCCCGTTACGGCTTCCCATGTGGCGCTGACGTACGACACGTGCATTTGCCCCGTTTGCGTATTGAGGATAAACCGATAAAGGCATCCTCCGGGAATATTGTCGCCCAAAGCCTGCAAGCGATCCTTTTCCGCTTCCAGTTCGCTTTCGGCCTCTTTGCGACGGGTAATGTCCGTCATGATGCCGTCCCAAACGACTTTGTTGCCGGCCGCATGCGGGTGCGATGCGATTTGTATCCAACGCCAATTGCCTTTGTTGTTGAGACGAATTTCCACGTTCGAATTGGTCAGTGTGTCCCGACTGGTATCGGATGCTTCCGCCAAGCGGGCGACATCGTCGGGATGCACGATTGCGAAATAAGACGACATGTCTTCGTAAACGGACTCGGGCGTGAGTCCCGTCACCGTTTCCCATGTGGCGCTGACGTATTCCATATACATTTTGTCGGTATCGCGATCGAAGACAAGGCGGTACAGACTTCCTTCGGGAAGATTGTTGCCCACGGCTTCCAATCGATCTTTTTCGGCCACTAATTTGCGTTCAGCTTCCTTGCGCCAAGTAATGTCGAGCAAAATACCGTCCCATATTATCAAGTTATCCTCCGGGTGCGGCCGCGAGGTCAGTTGCACCCAGCGGGTTTCTCCGTTCAGGACGAAACGCAATTCCATGTTGAAATTCGACATGGTGTTCGAACTCTCCTGCATGATATCCACCAATCGGAGATAGTCTTCGGGATCCACCCTTTCGAAAACGGTGGAGATGTCCTCCATTGCCCGACTTGAGGAAACTCCCGTAACTTCGCCCCACGTGGTGCTGACGTAAAGCATTTTCATTATTCCGTCGGCAGGATTGAGCGAAATTCGATAGAGGCATCCGCCGGGGATGTTGTTACCCAAAGTTTCGAGGCGTTCTTTTTCGGAACGCAAATCCTGTTCGGCGGTCTTTCGTGCAGTGACGTCGAGAATAAACCCGTCGGAATACACAACATTGCCTTCGCGGTGCGGATGCGACGATATTTGGAACCATTGCTCCTCCCGACTTACGGGATGAATATAGCGGACTTCGGTATTGATATTTTCCAAGTTGGTAACGCTTTCGCGGATGCGTTGCATCAAAAGCGGCAGATCGTCGGGCAATACGTTTGCAAAAATGGCTCGTATATCGGTCAACGAGGCTTCAGCCGACACGCCCAATGTTTTTTCCCACGTACCGCTCACGTAATCGAACGACATTTGTTCGGTTTGCAGGTCCATCTTGAAACGGAAAAGCGTTCCGTCGGGGAAATTGTCGCCCAACGCCTGTAAACGTTCTTTTTCGGCAAGCAAAGCATTTTCCGCCTTTTTTCGCGCCGTAATGTCGAGGATAAACCCGTCGGAATACACTATATTATCTTCACGATGCGGATGCGACGATAATTGATACCACCGCAAAGAACTGTCGGGATGCAGATAGCGAAGTTCCGTTCCGATATTTTCGAGCGATTGAACGCTTGTGTTGATATTTTCGGATAACCGAGCCAAATCGTCGGGATGTACGTATGCGAAAATGGATTCTATGCTCGCCAACGAGTCCTCGACGGATACGCCCGACATTTCTTCCCATGTGCCGCTCAGGTAATCGAACGACATTTCCTGCGTTTGCAAATCCATCTTGAACCGGAATAAGGTTCCGTCGGGCATATTGTCGCCCAATGCCTGTAAACGTTCCTTTTCGGTAAGCAGATCGCGTTCGGCGTGCTTGCGGTCGGTGATATCGAGCAGGAAACCGTCGGAAATCACCGCTCCATCTTCCATGTGCGGGTGCGTGGCGATATGCACCCATCGTACGGAGCCGTCGGGATGCAAATAACGCGCTTCCGCATCCACATTGCTCATATCCACGCAACTGTTTACCAATTGAACGCCCAATGCGGGCATATCGTCGGGATGAATGCGCCCCATGACGGACGTCACATCCTCCAATGTCTTTTCGGCCGACACGCCCGTGGTTCGTTCCCAAGTGGCGCTGACGTATTCGAAACTCATCGCCTGTGTTTCGTGGTACGTTTTGAATCGGAATAACGCGCCGCCGGGAAGGTTATTTCCCAATGTTTCCACGCGTTCCTTTTCGGCCAGCAAGAGTTGAGCGGATTTCTTGCGATCGGTGATATCCATCACCATACCGTCGAAGATAATTAATTCGCCTTCGCGATGCGGCGCGCCCGATACCTGCAACCAACGCAAATCGTTTTCCGCGTACCAATAACGGACTTCCACGTTGAACGGAACCATTTCGACGGTTGTACGCATGACTTCTGTCATAAAGCCGGGAAGGTCGGACTCATGCACTCTGGCGAAAATAGCGCCGGTGTCTTCTTTCGACGCTTCGGCAGGCGAATTCAGAATTCGCTCCCAATTGTCGCCCATGTAAGCCATCCGCATCTCCCGTGTTTGCGGATTGATGGCAAATTGGCACAGACATCCGTTCGGAATGTTATCGGTAAGCGATTTCAGCTTTGCTTGTTCGGCGGCAAGTCTCTCTTCGGCTCTTCGACGTTCGGTAATGTCGAGAATAAAACCGTCGGACACCGTTTGTCCGTTTTCGAAATGGCGATGCGTCGAAATTTGTACCCAACGCACGTCGTCGGGTGTATAGAAAAAGCGTAATTCCGTATTGAAATTCTCTTGTCGCTTGTCGAATGTCTCCCAAATCTGCTCGATTAAAACTCCGAGGTCGTCGGGATGTATTTTCGACAACGGTATCTCGATGTCGCGCAAAGCGTCTTCCAATGTAATATTGGAAAGTTTTTCCCATGTCTTGCTCAGGTACGAGAACGAGAACTTTCTGTTGATATTGTCGAAATTGAATCGGAACAGACATCCGTTGGGGAAATAATCGCCCAACGCCTGTAAACGGTCTTTTTCGGCCATCAATGCTTGTTCGGCAAGCTTCCGTTCGGTGATGTCGACGATAAACCCGTCCCACACCATCATATCATCTTCCAAACGCGGACTCGACGATGCTTTGAGCCAAACGGTGTGACCATCGTCGCGGCGGAAACGGAATTCGTAGGCAAACTTGCTCAAATTGGCTGCGCTTTCCTCGATGGATTGGAAATATCTCGGCAAATCGTCGGGATGCACTTTGGCCAACGTACTTTCGAAATCGGCCAACGTGTTTTCCACGGGTATTCCCGACATGGTTTCCCATGTTCGACTCAGATAAGTGAATCCCGGTATTTTTTTGGTTCGCATATTCATCACGAAGCGGAACAGGCAGCCGTCGGGCATGTTGTTGCCCAACGCTTCGATGCGTTCTTTCTCGGCGATCATCTCGCGTTCGGCGCGTTTGCGGTCGGTAATGTCCAATATGAACCCGTCGTATACCAACAAACCTGCCTCCATGTGGGGATGCGACGAAATTTGTATCCAACGAAGATCGGTATCGTTGTAATAGAAACGTACTTCTTCGTTGTAATCGGTTCTTTTTTGAGCAGCCTCCGCAATATTGCTCATCATTGCGGGCAAATCGTCGGGATGAATTCTTGCCGTAACGGCGGAAAATTCCTGCAATGCGGTTTCTGCGGACATATTTAAGATGTGTTCGAACGTACCGCTCAGGTACACGAATTTCACATCCATTGTTTGCGGATCGGTAACCGTGCGATAAAGGCAGCCGTTGGGCATATTGTCGCCCAATGCCTGCAAGCGTTCCTTTTCGGCGGTGATTTTCTGTTCGGCAAGCTTGTTGTCGGTAATGTCGACGATAAATCCGTCCCAAACAATATTGGAACCTTCCGGATGCGGAGTCGAGGACAATCGTCCCCAGCGCGTTACGCCGGTATCGAGCATAAAGCGTACTTCGACACTGAAATATCCCATGGTGATCAGACTTTCCTCAAAAGCCTGCGTGTATACGGGTAAATCGTCGGGATGCATTCTCGCCAACAGCAGGTTCAAATCGGCCATGGCATCTTTCACGGGGATTCCGGTAATGGTTTCCCACGAACGGCTCATGTAGGTTAGGCCCATTTGTTGCGTAGCGGCGTTGAAAGTGAATTGGTAGAGACAACCGTTGGGCATGTTGTCGCCCAGCGTTTGCAGGCGGTCCCTTTCGACGGTAAGCTCCCGTTCATTCTCTTCGATCATCTTCCGCGACCGCACTTCTTCGGTAACGTCACGGCTGATGCCGCCCAACATCGTTCCGTCGGGCATGGCGACGGGGAAATAGAGTATGTTGAGGATTCGATGTTCGCCCGTTTTTCGGTGCATCACATGGCGGACAATCATTTTTTGCCGCATATTGCCGATAAGTTCTTTCAATTCGGCTACCAGCATTTCGCATTCTTCGCTTACTTGCATTTCGGGCGAATAGCCCATCACGGCTACCTCCCAAAGATATTTCCCGATAACCGCTTCCTTGGGCAGTCCCGAAATCCGCTCGTATCCGATGCTCCATTCCCTGACGATACCGTCGCTGTCGGCCAGCAGCATTCCGTCTGCCGAATGATCGAAAATGCCGCGAATGGTACTTTCGCTTTTCTGCATGCGCGCTTCGCTTTCTTGCGCTGCTTGCAATGTATCGTAAATGGCGGTGAGGTCTTTCACCACCAACACGTAACCCGTGGGAGCGGTTTTGTTTTTTCCGATAAAGATGGGCGATATGTTACACGAAACGCGATATGTTCTGTTTTCCCCGGCGCATTTCATGAATATTTCGTCTATCTGCACCATTTTGCGGGTTTCGGCCTTCATTTTCAACGGATCGACGAGTTCGGAAAAATCAGGTTCGAAGCTGAATCGTATCACATCGCTCAGCGGCTTGTTTTTGGCTTTAAGGTTGATGATACCGGCAATCTTTTCGGCCGCACCGTTCAGCCGTTCGATATATCCGTCGGCATCGATTTGAATCACCGCCTCGCCGATGCTTTTAAGCGTAACGAATAAGTTTTCGTTGGCATCCTGCAATCGATCTTCATATTGCTTGCGTCGGCTGATATCTTTTATTTTGACAAGGAAATGTGTAACTTTTCCCGTTGCATCAAATTCGGGCATGGACACGCACGTAATCCACACCGGTTCGCCCGATTTGGTAAGAACACGATGCTCGTGCTCCACGCTCGTTTTGCCTTTTGCTATTTCCGTACGGATACATTCGGCCAAAGATTTTTGGTCGTCGGGGTGCAATATCTCCCTCCATCCGATCCTGCCGGATGTAAAATCCTCGGGCAAATATCCGTAACCGGTGATACTGTCGGATATTTCCGTTACGGTCAACTGTTCATCGTTTACGGCCCGGAATACCACCTCTCTGCCGTGCGCAAAAAGGTTGTTTAATGCTCTTGCCGGAAGTATGCTTCCTTGTGTACGCTCCAATTGTGCTTTTAAAGCGCGAATCTCATCTTCTAATTGTGCAACACGTTCATTTGTCAGACTCATAACGAATCGAATGTTTTTCAGTGTGTTTCATGGGATTTTTTCCCAAAATAAGCGGGATGTAAAGGTAGATAATTTTCGGGACAAAATACAATTTTGCTAACTTTGTCTGATAATGTTTTGTCCTATTTCAAGGCAAAAAAATATCTGAATTGCAACTTTTCGGAACATTATTTCGTCTGAAATTATATGGATAAAAATGATTAAAAATCACCTGTTAACTCACAATTCAATTATTATCATGAAAAAAGCAATTTTAGCGTTTGTATGTTTTTCGATACTTACTTCGGGAACATTGTCTTATTCCCAAGATCGACAAACCGCGCATAAGTTTGTGGTCGAAACAAACTATATGTTATACCTTCCGGAGGCTTATGCAAACGATACCGTCCGTTGGCCCTTAATGTTGTTCCTCCATGGTGCGGGAGAATGCGGCACGGACATTGAAAAAGTAAAAAAACACGGACCTCCCAAATTGATTGCCGAAGGACGAGAATACCCGTTTATTGTTGTATCGCCGCAAGCGCCACCGCAGACACCGTGGAGATATGAATGGGGGAGCGATGATTTGTTCAATTTATTGCAATATATTTTTAAAGAATACCGAGTCGATCGAGACAGAGTGTATCTTACCGGATTAAGCATGGGCGGTTTCGGGGCATGGAATTTGGCTGAGGCGCATCCGGAAATTTTTGCTGCCGTTATACCCATATGCGGTGGCGGTGATTCATCAAAAGTATGGAAATTACGACACATGCCGGTGTGGTGTTTCCACGGAGCAAAAGATAAAACGGTGCCTCTTTCCGCTTCGCAACAAATGGTTGATGCATTAAAAACATATAACCCCTCGGTAAAATTTACCGTGAACCCCGAAGGCGAACATAATATTTACGAAGAAGTGTATACTGACGATTCGGTTTACGATTGGATGTTGGCACAACGCAGATTTGTTTTTAAGGAAACCGTTATCGACAAAAACTTATTAGAAGAATATGCCGGGAATTATATTTTGGCCGGCGACACATTTAAACTCGTTCCGACAAACAATCGATTGGAAGTCTATAAAAATCGACAAAAAGCTTTTGAGATGAAGCCGGCATCCGATGTGGAGTTTTTCATGGACGAAAATTATCCATTCTCTGTTATTTTTGAACGAGATACGCGGAAAAAAGTAACATCGTTCGTCGCTTTCGAAAACAGAGAAAAAATTGTCATAAAAAAGATTATTCCCGACAATAAGGCAAAAAAACGGTAAGAAATACGTTTACGGGCGCATTTGTTTTCAACCGGACAAAAATAACGAACTCTTTTTACAACTGTTGTACGGTTAAAAAAAAGCGTTATCTTTGCACCCGCAAAACAAAAACGGCGAGGTAGCTCAGCCGGTTAGAGCGCATGATTCATAATCATGAGGTCGGCGGTTCAAGCCCGCCTCTCGCTACCAAGAAAATAAAGGACTTACAGGTAAATTTGTAAGTCTTTTTTTATTTTGGTGAACACAGAGTGAACACAAACTTTGTTTTTTCATTCCTTTCTAACGTTTGTAATTGCCTTATCTTTGTCTCCCAAAAGTAAAGAAAAGTATGAATTATAAAATATTTGTCAATAAGCTGATTTGGAAGTTGAACCCTTTCAAAAAAGAGATTATTCTACCGTTAGATACAAGCCATGCTGAGAAAGTGGCTGAACGATTGTATTCCATTTATCCCAATGCTTACAAAATCAAAAAATCCAAATTCGAGATACAACCTCTCGAATGGTATTTTGACGCAGAAAACATCCCGAATCAGAATATGATTCATGATGTATTTGATTATTTTGAAAGTGGGCCGCGAAAAGGATTTCTTGACCCGCTCCAAGCTATTGGGATGTTCCATATTTTATGGACATATTTTACTCAAAGTTCGAAATTCGCATTGAATTGGATACATTTGTTAAAACTCATTGACTTTTCCGAAGAAGAAAAACATGTGCTTATTGGTATCGTTTTGTTTTGGCATGGGGGTTATCCGACCCGAAACAGGTTTACGGGCCAACATTTGAGTGCATTGCGAACCATTGAGAAGGAATTTTTAAAATATGACGGAGACACTCCCGAAAAAGAATTTTGCAAGACCAAGCTAATTCAAAAAGATGGTAGATGGTTCGAAGAAAAGAAAACACTGGATTGTGAAGTGACCGAATTAATAGAAGTACAAGTGTCGCCAATTAATACAGAGGTAGAGCCGATAGAGCCCGATTCTAAAAACAAGGAATTCACGACAGCAAGACAGTCGTTATTTATGTATTACATGTTCCTTGAATTGGGCGTATATGCAAGTACGGATAAAACAAAACTGGCAGAAGTGACTTGTTTTCTAACGGGAAAAAAACAAGGATTCGGTTTATCGAAAAATAAGGGAGCCGTTCGGTAAAGATGATAAAACAACGACAAATGCTAATGACCTTGATTTCGTACTTTCCCAATACGAAAAAATTGGACTGTCAAAAATTATAGACAAAATAAAAAAGGACAGAGCATCATTAATTAATTGACATTACTGCATTTTCTTTTCATCTCATTTCACCATGTAACATATTGACGAAAAGAATATTGTATTTATTG
>JAVBNP010000097.1:0-6476 GCA_031551455.1 Bacteroidales bacterium
GCATCTCAACTGCCTGTCGGAGCTTGTGGAAGCCACCGGCGGGAAAATCGACATGGACCGCTTGCCGGTCGGCGACCCGACGCTTTCCGACAAGGAAATCGTAGGTAACGAATCGCAAGAACGCATGGGGCTGATATTGAAAGAAAAAGATGTGGAAACCCTCCGTCGCGTGGCCGAACGCGAACATGCACCGATGTATGTGATCGGCGAAGCCACCGGCGACAAGCGTTTCACGTTCGAAGATCCCAAAACGGGCGAAAAACCGATCGATTTGATGTTGGAAGACATGTTCGGCAACACGCCCAAAACGTTGATGAACGACACCACCGTCAAAGAAGAATTCGAAATCGGCGTATACGAAAAACACAAGGTACAGGAATATCTGGAAAGCCTTTTGCAACTCGAAGCCGTAGCTTGCAAGGATTGGCTCACCAACAAGGTCGACCGTTCGGTGTCGGGGTTGATCGCAGTGCAACAAACTGCCGGCGAGATACAGCTTCCGCTGAACAATCTCGGCGTGGTAGCGCTTGATTACCAAGGCGTAGCGGGCATGGCGACATCCATCGGTCATGCACCCGGCGTAGCTTTATCCGATTCCGCGGCCGGTTCGCGCATGGCTATTGCCGAAGCGTTGACCAACCTCGTTTGGGCGCATTTGGACGGCGGCCTCAAAGCCGTATCGCTGAGCGCCAACTGGATGTGGCCGTGTAAAAATCCGGGTGAAGACGCTCGCCTCTACAATGCTGTGGAAGCGGGAAGCAACTTTGCCGTCGATCTCGGTATCAACATCCCCACGGGAAAAGACTCGCTGTCGATGCCCCAAAAATATCCCGGCGGCGATGTGGTATATTCGCCCGGAACCGTTATCATATCCACCGTTGCGCAAGTAACCGATGTTCGAAAAGTGGTGCGCCCCGTGTTGGACAACGATCCCTTTTCGCACATTATTTTCGTCGATCTTTCGTGTTCGCCTTTCGCTTTGGGCGGAACGAGTTTCGCGCAGATACTCGGCAAAACGGGCGGCGCGGTACCCGATGTGGTCGACTCCGCTTATTTCGCGAAAGCGTTCGATGTGGTACAACGCCTCATCGGCAAGGAAATGATCGTGTCGGGCCACGACGTATCATCGGGCGGATTGATCACCGCGCTGCTGGAGATGTGCTTTGCCAATCGCGACGGCGGTATGGAAATCGATCTCACGCAAGTGGCCAAAGATCGCGAAGGCGAAATCGACATCATTCGTATGTTGTTTGCCGAAAATCCCGCATTGATACTGCAAGTGCGCGAGCCCGACAGCGTGAAAGTACACGAAGCGTTCGGTGAGGCAGGTATCAAAGCCTACACCATCGGCAAACCCATACCGAAACGAATCATACGCGTATTCTGCGACGGCGAAAAACATAAATTCGACATCGATCGCTTGCGCGACCTTTGGTACAAGACATCGTACTTGTTCGACAGTCGCCAAAGCGGCAAAAAACAAGCCACCGAACGTTTCAGCAATTATAAATTCCAACATTTGGAATACGAATTTCCCGCACATTTCAAAGGTTCGTTCGCGCAATACGACATCGATCCGCACCGCACCGCACCGACAGGCATTCGTGCGGCCATCATTCGCGAAAAAGGTTGTCAGTGCGACCGCGAAACGGCTTGGATGATGCATCTTGCGGGAATGGACGTGAAAGACGTGCACACTTCCGACTTGATCGAAGGCCGCGAAACGTTGGACGACATCAACATGATCGTGTTTGTGGGCGGATTTTCGAACTCCGATGTGCTCGGTTCGGCCAAAGGATGGGCAGGAGCTTTGCTGTACAACGAAAAAGCGAAAGCCGCCATCGATCGGTTCTACGCACGCCCCGACACGTTGAGTCTCGGTATCTGCAACGGTTGTCAACTGATGATCGAGTTGGGATTGATTACGCCCGACGACAAACAAAAACCCTCGATGGAACATAACGAATCGCGTAAATTCGAATGCGCTTTCGTGAATGTAGCCGTTCCCGAAAGCAAATCGGTGATGTTGCAATCGCTGGCCGGCTCGCGTCTCGGAGCATGGGTGGCGCACGGCGAAGGCAAGTTCAATCTGCCGATGCCTGCCGAACATTATAATGTGGCGCTTAAATTTTCTTACGAAGCATATCCCGGCAATCCCAACGGTTCGCCGCTCGGCATCGCGGGCATTTGCACCGGCGATGGTCGTCATTTGGCCATCATGCCGCATCTCGAACGTTCGATATATCCGTGGAACTGGCCGTATTACCCCGCTTCGCGCATACACGACCAAATCACCCCGTGGGTGGAAGCGTTTGTGAATGCTGCGGAATGGATCGGAAAGAATAAGAAGTAGACGGCATCGAATATCCTAATCGGGTTTCAAAAACCCGATAGGATTTGCTTGAAGATAAGACCTATCATGTTTTGAAAACCTAATAGGTTTTTTGTTTACATGAGTATCGAAACTCAATGCTTTTCAAATAAAAAAATCCTGCCGGATAAATATATAATCCGGCAGGACAACTACACTTTCATACAACGGGAAATCCCGTTTTATTTTTCGACAAATGCACGGATCATCCAAGCTGTCTTTTCTTTTCGTTCAATAAAGTCTTCAAGAAAATTCAGCGTTCCCGCATCGACGGTTTCCTCCGATTCCAAATTGTTAATGTCAGACCGAAGTTCACGAATGATGCTGTCATTATCTTCGCTCAAAATAGCCAACATTTTGGTTGCTTCGGGCAATTCTTTTTCTTCCGCGTGTTCTTTGATCCGCACGTGCGATAAAACGCCTTTCAAAGAACCGACGGGACGTTCGTTAAGCGCTCGGATACGTTCGGCTATTTCGTCGATATCCACAATCAAACCGGTATATAATTCCTCCATAAACGTATGATACGAATGAAAACTTGGTCCTTTTACGTTCCAATGAAAATTCCATGTTTTTGCCAACAGGGCAAAATGATCGGCCAACAAATTATTTAAAACATTTTTGCTCGCTTTGATCATTTTCGGGTTTAAACCAATATTTACGGCCATATTTTTGTGTTTTTATTGTTAATTTTATTATTTGTGTAAATCTTAACACGGCAATAACGATTTTGTTCATTGTTTTTTATTTGATAGTTCCGGATAATGACTTCTCGATTATTTAACCTATTTTTGATAAGCTGTTTCTTTCAATTGATTTTAATGATTATTAAACTATTGCCGAAATGTTGTATCTCGAATGACCGATTAAATATTTTTCGAATGAGAAAATTAAGTATTGTTTGGTTGATTTTACTGTGTGCTTGTACCGGCGAGATATCTCGTACTCCGGAACTTGAAAATGATCGGATAAAAGCATGTTTCGACTCGTCTACGGGCGCTTTGATCCGACTGATTGACAAATCTACCGGATGGGAGATCGTTGAAAGGGCTCCGTTGGGACAATCTTTTGAATTGCTGTTACCGCTTACCGATAAAGACATCCGCTACAATGTGGTGAACGGCATGGAGCAGAAAAAGCCCGTAATTAAACGGGAAAATAATCGAATTACCTTCACATGGAGAGGAATGCAAACCGGCCGGATGAAACATAAAGCGGATATCACCTTTACGGGCACCGTAAGCCTGTCGGATCATGGATTGGAATACGGCGGAGAGATCATCAACAACAGCAACTACCCGATCGAATATGTATCGTGGCCCTGCCTCGGCGAAGTTACCGTACCCGATAAAAATCAGCCGTTCTATCGTGAAACACGTTCGGACAGCCGTCAGCTTTATCCCAATTTTTATAACGAACCCGGATACTGGGGAGTCGATTATCCGACATCGACCTGTATTTTGCCCGAAAAATCGTTTGTATTGGCGCATAACGAAAAACAAGGTTTTATCGTAACATCCGACGAAACATTTCCGACCAATCTGCTCATTGTCTCGTTTGAACTCGTACCCGGTTTCGGATCGCGATACACCAATCCCCAAACAGACACCATCGACGGGCAATCGGTGAGGATACAATTCAAAGCCAATCGGGTAATCTACAACCAGCCCGGTGAAAAAACGGTTCTCCACCCCGTAAGACTATCGGTTTACAAAGGCCCTTGGCAGTCGGGGATTGATATATATAAGGATGAGCTGAAAAAACGATCCTCCGTTTCTCCCGAATGGATCAAACAACCACTTGTATGGCAGACGGTAAGCGCCAACAATGGCGAAAAATTGATCCGTGAAGCTAAAGAGAGCGTTAAAGCCGGAGTGGACGTACTTCAACTGAGCGATTGGTACCGCCGGACAGAGAACGGGATTGAAGAAGCTGCCGGTATGGTCGAAGCCGTTAAGGAATGTAAAAAAATGGGGCTGCGGGTGGTTTTGGAAACGAATTGGACGGCTGTTAATCCCCGAGAGGAAACTTACCGGGAGGAATATTATCCGTATTTGATGACCGACCCTTTCGGCATACCGTATGATCGATGTTATCTTTGTCCGTCGGCGGAAAATGTGCAAAAAAAAGTATCGGAAGTTTGGTCAAAACTTGAGATATTTAAAGCAGCCGATGGATTTATCAATGCGGATAATAATCATAAAAACAATTTATTTCTCTGTTTTTCCGCGAAACACGGGCATCGACCGGGCGAACCAACGGCAAACGGAACCATGGCGCTTGACAAGCTGATGTGCGATAAGATTAAAGGGAGCGGCGGAGGCGAAAAAACAGCTTTGGGATATGGTTTTCTCGATAATGTTCCTTTTTATGACGGCTACCGAATAACAACCGTTTCCCGGAATTTTGCCAAACATCGCTATATGCATCCCGACATCCCCGTAATGGCGACGATTGATGTGAAAAATGCTCGTCGGGACATCAACAATGCATTGCTGTATCGGTTCAATATAACCCACGATCCGAATTTTTACGACAGCCGCCTAAACGATTATCCGCAAATCATATCTTATGCAAACAAGGTAAAATCACTGTGGAAAAGATATCCGGAATCCCTTTGGGACGTAACACCCGTATCCGGGGAAGCAACAGTGGAAGGGGACAATCTCGACCGGTCGATCTATACAAACAATAAAGGGAAAAAATCAGTGGTTGTTGTCAATACAAGTACGGAAAATACTTCATCGGTGAAAATAAAAATAGACGGAGCGAGCACCATTGTTTTCGCAACACCTGAAAATACCGCGTTAACCGTTTATACCGGAAATATAGAATTACGACCACAGTCGGCGATCGTATTTTTTGAGCAATAATCGTGATGACCATGAAAAAAACATTTGTTGCGTTTATCGGTTTCGTATTCGTTTTTGCAGTCAATGCACAGCAAAAGCAGGTACTCGAAAATAAGGCGTTGAAAGCTGTCATTAACTTGAAAGATGGATCGTTGATCGGATTGGAAAGTAAGATAACCGGATGGAATATCTTGACAAAAGAAACATACGGAAAATCGTTCGAAGCAACCATTCGGTTGGAAGCCGGAGAATTATATACTGTAAGCGGTAAAACGCAAAAGCCTCCGACAGTAAATATCGGTAAAGACAAACTGGTATTTACTTGGAACGGGATACAAGCCGGATCGTCGGTTATTGATGTTGTATTTGAAGGCCGAATCGCTATTACGGATAAAGGGTTGGTGTATACCGGCGAGATAAAAAACAATTCGAATACGGTGATCGAGGAATTAAGATGGCCTTTCATCGGCGAAATAAGCCTTCCGTCGGAAACGGAGCGCATGTTGTTTCAATACATGGACTATACAAAATTTCGTATACATGAACTGTATCCCAATCCCTCCGATTCGAGGTGGAGCAACTTTCCGGAACATTCTTTCACATTGATCCACAACAACAAACAGGGTTTGTATATTTCCGTCGATGATCATAACTTGAATGAATACATTCGTTGTATCTACGAAATCGTACCGGGCGAAGGTTTTGCAACCATGGCCGGTGGAGCGGATTCCAAAAAGAACCACGGAGAAAGAAAACGGATGAGAACTCAAGTAAAGACATCTCGAATGATTTTTCTTCAACCCGGCGCCGAAACGAAACTGGTACCGGTGGTATTTACCCCATATGTCGGAACTTGGCATAGTGGAGTGGATATTTACAAGGAATGGCGTAAAACTTGGTATATGGAGCCGTACCGGCCGGAATGGATTAAACAAGTTAATAGTTGGCAACAAATACAGATCAATACTTCCGAAAGTCGAATCAATTTCTCGTATAAATATTTTCCGAAATACATTCGCGAATGTAAAAAGTCCGGGATTGATGCCATTCAATTGACCGGTTGGAATAGGGGAGGTCAAGATAGGGGAGTACCCTCGAATGATACCGATCCGAGGCTTGGCACTCGGGAAGACTTAAAAAAGGCTATTGACGAAGCAAATAAGTTGGGCGTAAAAGTGTTGCTGTTTACCAAATTTAACTGGGCCTATATGACTTCCGATCGGTACAAACAATGGGCGCCGCACGTAGTTTGG
>JAVBNP010000299.1:0-8259 GCA_031551455.1 Bacteroidales bacterium
TCTTTATCGCCGTCGTACAACACAAAACCCAGTTTGGCCATCTCAATCAATTGCGCACGTGCCGTGGATATCGGCTTGTGTATGAACCCGGCATACGCTTCAGCGGGAAAATTTTCCGAACCGTAATATTCCGCCGCACATTTTTTGATGGCAACCAACGGGTGTATTGCGTCGAAATACTGTATTTTTTCGAAATAACGTTGGTCGAAATAATTCAAGGAACGAAAACGGGAATGCCCCACGGCTGAACCGCGCATCATCGAGAAACTCATTAACGGTTCGTTTGTTTTCCAAATCAGTTGCTCGAAATCCATTTCCATTTTATGATACGAGTCGTTGTACGGCGCCTGAGAGGAAGCTGCATCGGAACGGATGAAGCTTACCTCGCGGTTTTCGACCAAATAAACAAACGACAAATTAGCGTGAAAAATAGAATCTTGGAGCAATCGAATTTTAAGCGACACATTGCGCGCATTGACGCGATCGTTACGGAATACGAAACTTTTCGAGACAACGTCCATTTGCAGACTGTCGCTTTTCCGAATATGAATAACGGCCTTTTCCTCGTCGGTACCCGCTCCGATGGTTCGGGCGCCCTGTATCGAAATACCGCCTTCATAAGAGATATCGGGATACAGATCGTTGAAAACAAATTTTTTGTTGTAGGTGATGAATTCCGGATAAATAGCTGTTTCTGGATTCGGGTTGTGTCGCACTTTATCGATCAATTTTCCGAGCACCGGCGAAGAAAAATAGGTTTTGTGCGTCAATTGCACCGAATCCGCTTCGTATTGCGACTTTTTCATGTCGATAACATAGTCGCCCAAGCGAGCAACAATATCGCCGGAAGCAAAACCGGCACGTTCCCAGCTTACCGTACCTCCCTTTCCCTTCCACCGCTGTTCCGACACCCAAAAGCGCCCCGAAGTTTGTCCGATCATGATACTGTCGCCTTTCGAAAGGCAATACACGTCACATGTACTGAAAATAACAGATAATCGATCGTTTTCGAATTCGAACCGAAAATCGTCTCCGGACGTTTTCCAATCATTTCCCGGAGAAGAACAAATTAATCGTTTGTCGAGAAGATTTTGCGTGGCGGTCATCAAGGATTGCAACGTCGTGGGGGTTCCCCGACGATCCTTGCACATCTCGTTCATTGCCTTCATCCAAGCATCGTATCCTTTTCCGGAATTTCCGGGTTCTTTGAAAGACAACAGGCATTGCCACAACATGAAATAGTGCATGCCGCGGGCTTTCTTGGCAAGAAAAGCATCGGATAATTGAACGATTCCCGCTTTTTCGTTATTTGTAAACCTACCTCCGCTCCATTCGCCGACAAATTTGGAGATAAGCGCTTTATCATTCTCTCCCACATTGGATGCAAACATTTCGGCAACGGTTTCGGGATATTTTTCGACATCTTCGCTAAAACTCTTGGTTTTCTGTGAGAATACCTGTACGGTTACAATAACGAAGAGGAAAAATATGATGGATTTTTTTACCATTCCGGCGAATAATGATTATAAAAAACGACTATGCGTTAATACGTTTTTTTAGGCAAATCGTTACGACAAAGTTAGAAAAAATCGAATCCGAATAATCTTTATGGTTTATTGCCATCATTCCAAACGATGCTTCATCACCCGCGTTTACTCCCTGCTGCTTCGAAAAGTTTCGATAATTGTTCCGTAAAGTATTCCCACGAAAATCGTTGTTTTTCCGTTTTGAGGTTTTCGGTCAGTTGTTGCAGATTATTGTTTTCGTATATTTTTTCGACGGCTTGCGCAATACTTTCGGCATCGGGTTTTACGACATAACCCGCCCGATTGTCGGGAACAATCTCGGATAAACCGCCCACATCGGTAACGATCATCGGCACTTCGAATTGATAAGCGATTTGCGTCACGCCGCTTTGCGTGGCGCTCTTGTACGGTTGCACCACCACATCGGCCGCCGAAAAATAATACTTTACGTCTTCGTCTTTGATAAATCGATCATGCAATATCACCTCATCGCCGATACCCAAACGTTCCATTTGTCGCAGATATGGCGTTTTATCCATATAAAATTCCCCGGCTACAATCAGTTTTTTGTCCTCCGTATAACCTTTTTGTCGGAGCAATGCCCATGCATCGAACATCAAATCGAGACCTTTGTAGTCGCGTATCAAACCGAAAAACAGCACATAATGCTTGTCCAAAGAAAGTCCCAATCGATGACAGGCTTCGTCTTTGGAAACTTTTTCGCCGAAATTGCCGAATAACGGATGCGGTGCGTATATCGACGGTTTGTCGGTCGTAAACAAGTCCAAGTCGTTTTTTACTTGCTGCGACATGTACAAAAAACCGTTGACGGAACCGACGAAATAACGCGTCAGAATTTTGTCGTAGAAATGTTTTTCATGCGGAATGATATTATCCAATTGCGAGAGAATGATCGTATGTTTGTTTCCGCGGACGATACGACAGATGGTTCCCAAACAGGGAGCCATGAAAGGCGACCAATATTTCAAGATCATCATGTCGGGACGCATTTTGCGAATACGATAACCGACACGCAACCAATTGAACGGATTAACGGAATTGATCATCCGTTCGATGCGAAGGTCGTCGGGAGCGGGCGATTCGGAAAATTGCGTTTTACCCGGAAACAATAAAGCGGGATATTGCAACTTAAACGTAATAATGTTTACCCGATGGCCTTGTTTAGCAAATGTCCGAGCCAACATCTCGTTGAAAGATGCCAATCCGCCGCGATACGGATATGCCGTGCCCAAAATGACGATATGATTCAAAACTCGATAAACTTCAAAGATTCAATAATTCTACATTCCGATTATGGTTCGATATTTTCGGAATCAACGCATAATTGATTTCACCCTCTGAATAATCCGGAAAAGAAAATAATTAAAATCGCTACCGGAACCACATAACGAATTAAAAAGAAGAATATTCGCAAATACCTGAATTTTCGCGTTCCGCCACCGGTCAATAATTCTTTGGCCATAATGCGTTTTTTCAATACCCGGCCGACATACAGGGAAATAAGGAATCCGCCTGCGGGCAGCAATATGTTGGATGAGGTAAAATCCATCAGATCAAAGAAATTTTTTCCGAACAATTTCAAACCCGGAGCGATGCCCAGCGAAAGAGAACAAAGTATTCCCAATGCAAATACGGAAAAAGTGACCAATACCGTTGCTTTCCATCGTTTTATATGCATTTCTTCCACGCAAAACGATACGATTACTTCGAGCAGAGATATGGTTGACGTCAACGCTGCAATACACAATAATATGAAGAAACACGCCGAAAAAATCATTCCGCCCGGCATTTGTAAAAACATGCTCGGTAAGGTAATAAATACCAAACCGGCACCCGAATCGGGCGAGATACCGAAAGCCGCCGCCGCGGGAAAAATGGCGATCCCGGCCAATACGGCAATAAACGTATCCGCACCGGCAATCATACCGGCCGCATACGTCAAATCCTCATCTCGTTTGACATACGAACCGTACGTGATCATGCACCCCATACCGATGCTGAGCGAAAAGAAAGCTTGCCCCATGGCCAGCAACACGGAATCACCGGTTAACTTCGAAAAATCGGGTTTCAATAAAAACGTTAAACCGGCCGAGGCTCCGGGTAAAGTCACCGAACGGACACACAATATGACTAACAGGATCAACAATAAGGGCATCAATATTTTGCTGCTTCGTTCAATACCTTTTTTAACGCCCATCACGACAATGCCGAGCGATAGAAACAGGAAAATCAACTGATATAATATCGGTTTGTAACTGCCGGTGATGAATCCGTTAAATTGTTCTTTCGGATGATCGGAAATCGTGGAGAATATGGAACGAAATATATATTCGATGGTCCATCCGCCCACCGCGCTGTAAAATGAAAGGATCATAAAAGCGGCAACAATTCCCATGATGCCGATCGAGTACCAACGCGTTCCGGGCGACAATATCTTGAATGCGCGATAAGCGTTGCTTTGTGCCCGCCTGCCGACGGAAAATTCGGACAACAGTACGGGTAACCCGATCAGCACGACGCAAACCAAATAAAGCAACACAAAAGCACCGCCGCCGTTTTGTCCGCAGATGTACGGAAAACGCCAAATATTACCCAAACCGATGGCTGACCCCGCGGCGGCGGCGATAATGCCGAATCGTCCGGAAAAACTATCCCTTGGTTTCACGATAAATGTATTTGCCGCGAACGGATGGATAAAACAACACCGTTATTTCTTGGGTGCAACAAGCGGAAACGACACCGTATTGCCGAATTGGCAAATGGTTATTTGTTTTGAGGTCATCACGGTTTTATCCACTCCGGCCGATAACTCCGCTACTTGCGGAATGCGATACCAAATGATGTTGTTTGCCTGTTGGCCGGGAGTAGCGGATGCCGGAACCGGCATTTTTCCGATCTCATACCATACTTCCTTGGCTCCGGCTGTGTTTTTATTAACAACACCCGACCTTTCCGAAAAATAAAATAAAACCGCGGTTGTTCCCGGTTTATCGGGTAATACCGAATATGTGTTAATGTGACGGCTTTCGATCTTGGCTCCGTTGAAAAGCGACAATAATTGTTCTTCCTGCAAATCCAACGATTGAAGCACAAGCTTCAAGGCAGCGCCTTCCGGATGGTAATCGGTATTTCCCGTCAACATGTCGAGACGGCTTTGCCGAATGTTGAATATTTGCGTAGCGGCTTCGCGAGCTTGTTCTTCGGTGGTTTTGCCGAGCACTTTGCGTTGCAATACGGGAATACGAACAAAAGCGGTATCCGTAAGAATGGTTTTGTAAAACGTATCCACTTTTTCGGTGGTTGTCATCCGAATGGCCGTATTCATAAATTGAAAATCTTCGTTGCCCTTTTCGATAACCCGATTATTCGTCATCACGTTACCGATGGTAACATCCATAATCAATCCCTCTTTCGTAAAGCGCAACAATTTATCGATATTGCTCGGATAATCGACAAACGAAACGGTGTACAATTGTTTGCTGTCCGGTTCCTGCTTATCGTTGATACGTATCGAGGTGATCTGCCACGATTCCGAATCTTTCATCGGAACGTTTTGCAAACCGAGCATACGTCCGGCATATTCGGCATACGGACCTTTTTTGATAACGGTTTTCACCATTTCTGCTTCAAAATACAGACGTGTTTGCGGAAGGGCATACACCAATGCGCTTTGTCCGACGGGTTGCGACTTATCGTAAGGCGATATGACCGTTTCGTTCTTGGTTCCGGCACAAGATGTCAATAATCCGACCAAAACAATTCCCGATAAAATATTCTTTTTCATGGTTTTAATTTTTTACGTATGATCAATTATCCTCGAACGGCGATTATCCGTTTTGCAATTTTTTAAATGCTTTTCCGATATTTCGGACGATATCGCTCGCTATGAGGGCTTGTTGGCCCGATTTTATTGCTGCCGCATCTCCGGCAGTTCCGTGCAACCAAACTCCGGCACATGCAGCTTGACTCGGCGACAAACCTTGTGCCGACAAAGATACAATAATTCCCGTTAAAACATCACCGCTTCCCCCGGTCGCCATTCCCGGGTTACCGGTCGTATTAAAGAAACAACTTCCGTCGGGAGCGGCAACGGACGTATGCGCACCTTTCAAAACAACGAATACGGCATATTTGCGTGCCATTTCCGTTTGTTTGAGATAACGTTGGTAACCCGTTTCGGATCTTCCCGCCAACCGATCGAATTCCCCGGGATGAGGCGTAATGATACTGTTGGCAGGTAACAAATTCATCCAATCTTTATTTTCGGAAAGAATATTCAAGGCATCGGCATCCAATACCAATCGGGTCGGAACCCCAGAGTTCCCGGAGTTCATCATATTCAAAAGCGCCAGCAACGCTCGTTGAGTTTCCGCTTTTTTACCCGTTCCGGGACCAAAAGCAACTGCCGAATACGGTATCAAATCGGGAATTTGCGATATGATTTCGGGGCGTATATCGGACGAAACGAGCGCTTCCGGAACGGATATTTGCATGATCGGATTTTCCCGTTCCGGAACATGCGCCGTTACCAAACCAACGCCGGCACGAAGACAGGCACGAACAGATAACACCGCCGCCCCGACCATGCCGTGACTGCCCGCCACGATACAGGCATGTCCGAAATTACCTTTATGCGCGAATTTTTCGCGAGGTTTTATCGCATTTGCAATATCCTGAGTTGTCAACACAAAGTTTTTCGACGACTGTACTTCCGTAAATTCTTCCGATAAACCAATGTCGAGCACCGTAACGTTACCAACGAATGAGGCATTTTCGGCAAAGAAGAACGACAATTTCGGTCGATGAAAGGTCAAAGTATATCGAGCGCGAATGACGGCATTCGGATCATTCCCGTCATTATTCTCGCAGAATAATCCCGAAGGCATGTCCACCGCAATTATCGTAGCCCCGGTTTGATTTACGTGCATCACTGTTCGGGCTGCCAATCCCTCAAGCGAACGCGAAAGGCCGACACCGAACATGGCATCGATCACTACGGTTGAAGGGAGTATATCGGGCATCGTTTCATCCGACAACATAATCGGCTTACGGCCCGTCAATCGCCGATAATTGACGGATGCATCCGGAGATAACCGACCGGCGTCGGTCAGCATGTATACGGACACATCGTAATGCTGATCCGACAACATTCGCGCAACGGCCAATCCGTCGCCGCCGTTGTTACCCGGGCCAACTAATACAACCATCTTCCGATGGCGATCGAACCGCTCCGTTATCCAACGCATACAAGCTGTTGCGGCCCGCTCCATCAAATCGATTGATGCAATCGGTTCGTGTTCTACGGTATATGCGTCAATCGCACGTATCTGTTCCGGTGTTAATATCTTCATAAATGAAAAAGCAATGTTGCGTATAACCGATTCGTCTTATCTCAAAAACGAGGTAAAAATATAAAAATGATGTAAAAACCGGCAAAAAATATTAGAAGTTGTTTAAATTTTTAAATTGTCCTTTCAGGACGTTGCGTTACGTGGAATCCTTTTTGTCCCGAGGCGTTGCCGTCGGGCTGAATTAAATTGGGCTTTCAGCCCGATTACCAAAATAACGTCAGCCTGAAAGGCTAATGTATTTTAGTCCGACGGCAACGCCTCGGGTAAAAGTACGTTTTTGAATTTCCGGCATGCCGGAGGCGCAGCTTAATCGAATCAAAATACTTAATTTAAACAACTTCTTACAAAAACAGGAATAAACTCAACGCCATGATACACATTCCCGCCACCAAGCCGAAAATGGAAATATGATGTTCGCCGAATTTTTCGGCCGTAGGCAGCAGTTCATCCAATGAAATATATACCATAATTCCCGACACGGCGGCTAAAATTAAACCGTTAACCACCGGTGACCAAAACGGCATCAAAAACAGATAAGCAATAAAAGCGCCCACAGGTTCGGCGAGTCCCGACAAAAAAGACAACCAAAAAGCTTTCCTTTTGTTGCCCGTGGCATGATATACGGGAACGGATACCGCAATACCCTCGGGGATGTTGTGAATGGCTATGGCAATGGTTATCGGAACGGCCACGGTTAATCCTTCCAATGCGGAAGTGAAGGTGGCAATACCTTCGGGAAAATTGTGGATGGCCAGCGATAATGCAACGACAATACCCACGCGATGCAACGATTTTTCGTTTTTATCCGTTTTTCCCATATCTTCAACACCATGCACTTCGTGCGGATTACCCGTTTTGGGTATGAGAAAATCAATTAACGCGATAAGAGCAATCCCGCCGAAAAAGGATAATAACAGGTATAATGTCCCGATTCTGTCACCGAAGTTCGAAATAAGGTTTTCTTTGGCAACGGGAAGCATTTCCATGAACGAAACATAAAGCATCACGCCTGCCGAAAATCCCAACGAAGCGCACAGAAATTTCGTATTGGTCCGTTTGGCCGTCAATGCAATCAAACTGCCTATCCCCGTCGAAAGACCGGCAATCAAGGTTAATCCGAAGGCTATCAATACCGTTTGCTGATCCATGCAAATCGAATTCTTAATGTATGGTACAAAGTTCGCAACTTTCAGCGATTAAGCAAACACGGAAACATTCAAATCACCCGAAAAAGTTATACGCAAACAGAAGTAAATTGCAACTAAATTCGGAAACAAGACCTTGGAAGCTTTGAAAAATCTCCGAGATCAAAAACCATAAAATATGTTAAATCTTTCGATGCCTCGGTTTGAAACATTACT
>JAVBNP010000266.1:0-32139 GCA_031551455.1 Bacteroidales bacterium
GCCGACGACAATATTCCAAACTTTCGATCAAAATATCCCGATACGATTTTCGGGTAAACACATCTATCCAATATACCGTTTGAAAGGTAAGATAATGCAATTTTGATTGTTCCGTTATTTGATATCCCGTCGGCATGGTTCACCCGTTTTACATTTTTAAATCATTGCTTGATGTTATTTTGAATGCCAAATTACAAATTTGGCTACATTCCGAGCGGCATTATAAATGCCGCTCAGCGGGGGAGGTTTCAGGGCAACCCTCGAGAGGTTTAACGGAAATGCTCGCGAGCGTTTCGGTATAAGCTCGGGAGAAATCAAGCGCTCTTTTCGTACTTCAATCCGGCAAGCCACTCTCTGGTGTCGGATGCCGGACGGAATTTCATTTTGCCTTCTTTAATCATCGATTGATGAAACTTGGCGGGCGATTCGGCGCCGAGGCTCGACAAGCTGATGTAAAACGAACCGATGTCGCCCAAGCGCACCGTGCGGCCGTCGCTCAAATGCCGTTTCAGCAATTTGGCCAGTTCGTTCAATACGGCCAACACATCGCTGTCGCTCACGGTGGTGGAGCCGCCCGAAATTTCCTGCGCCAACTTTTTAAACGTAATGTCGCCGCCGCTTTTGGCTTGTGCGTAATACTTTTTAGGCGCGGCGGGATTGTCCGGCCGACCTTTTTCTACCAAAACATACTTAATGGACATAATGATTTGATTTTTTAGTGAAACATAATGGTTAATGAACTTGCTTCTTGAATGTGTAATGCTTTTTGGTTGATTTATTGCGATGATCTATTTGTTAATTGCTTTTGACGGCACATTTTACAAATACATACAAGCAAAACTTCAGTACTCCATTTTTCTCGTTTTCCACTGTTCTTGGGGTTTCTTTTCCAAAGAAATATAAACCTCCATATTTTTCTCTTTTCCGAATACTTTTACAAAAAACTCCGCTTGACCACTATCGTCGGTGATTTGTATATTTCCCTCCGGCAGTATCCCGTAACCGGTGATTCCGCCGGTTGCTTCCATTATTTCCGGAGTAGCCTCAATCTGTTGTATCGCCGCCTTATATGCATCGGTATTCTTGATTACATTTCCGATAAAAAAGACAACCAATAGTATCGCAACAAGTCCCGTAGCGGCAAGTCCCGTTATTTTTAATGTTTTTTTGTTCGGACGGGGATTATCCAATACGATTGTCTCGGCTATTTTGTCTCCCAATCGTTCTTTATTGATATCAACGCAAAGAACAATAAATTCGACTGGCCAAAATATTAATAACAGATTACGGATCAAAAGTCTCCAAAACGAAGGTACCGAACCAGGTTGATGTTTGTCGCTTACCATAATTCCCATCATCCTCTTTCCCAAGCCGGCCCCTTTGAAAGAATCTTTTGCAAAAAAAAGAAACAGAACCACGACACCGCATAATAATGCGGCAGTATTTATATGCGGATCGTTACTTCCGAAAAAATCGGGGTTAGTAACAAAAACTATAACAACCAACAACAACGTTACAATAAAATGATCTATCAGAAAAGCCGCTATTCTTTTCTTTCTACTTGATTTTTTAAATTCAATCGATTCCATTTTTGTATGTTTTATGTTTACATGGATTTTATCAATTTTCTCATTTTGGCATCTTCGGCATACTTGATCAGCTCTTTTGCATCCTTTGTAAGACCACCTAGCATTCGAAAATAAATAAATGCGTAAACCTTATCTGTATAACCTTGTTCGTTTTTTATTTCTAAAATGTTATAATAATTAAAAAACAAGCTCCTCAACAATATGAGATTTTCTATATCATATGTTTTTTCCTTACCCCCTCTGTTGGTTACATAGATGTAATTCAAGTCATATTTCACCGTTTTTGATCGTAATTGTAATCTGACATCCACTATACAAGCCCCCAACAAAACGGCAAAAATAATACCGTACAATGATAGGTAATCATCTCCCATGAACACAGAAAATATTAAAAATAAAAAAACGATTGCGAAAAAGATATCTATTCCAATAAATAAAAATTGTTCGCCTTTAAAAGAATATCGATATGATAACTGTTTTACCATAAGATAACATAAATTTAACACAGTTCTTTATTCGGTATTATCAATTAATCCGAACTTAGATTATGCTTAAATGCCTCATCAATAAATCGATACGCTTCCGATCGGATTTCATCGGGGAAATCGTGCCCCGCATCGGGATATCTTGCTTGCAACTTATCTTCGGCATTCAAGAAACGGTAGGCTTTGGCGGCTTTACCGATGCCGATTTTAACGCCTTCCACATCAAAATTTTCGTCATTGACGGGTGAATTGGAGAAAAATGCGCGAGGAGCAATCAGCGCAATAATTTCATGAAAATCGAATGGTATTCGATCGCCGTCCAATCGGTATTTGTCGCGAAACAAAGGCATGTAACGGTCTTGCGCGAAAGGGCCCAACCGTCCGCCATATTTCTCGTCGGCAATCGGTCCGATATCGTAATAAGCCAATTCGGTCCATCCGCAACTCGACACTACCGCTTTTAACCTCGTGTCGAAAGCGGCAACGAACATAGCGTTATGTCCGCCCAAAGAATGTCCGATAACTCCGATACGTTCCGGATCGACATCCGATCGTTCGCACAACAGGTCAACGCATCGGATGTGATCGAATATGCCTTTCATCGTTCCCGACTCGTAACGGTCGTTTTGAAAATCGTAATCGCTCAAATCTCCAAAACTCGGATAATCGGGGGCAATGACGACATAACCCCTTTCTGCGAGCTCTTTTGCGTAAGCCCTACCGTGCAACGGACTTTCCCCGTCAACGATTCGTTTTCCCAAAGCGCCGGTGGGATGCAATGCCAACATGGCAGGATATTTTCGCCCGGTATTCCGCGGGAAAGGAAGATACAGATAAGCGGGAACATCTTCGTTTGCTGCCGCGGTAAAAACAATGGAATAACGTATGTAACTTTTTCCGATCAAACTATCGTTGACTCGGACATTGAGCGGCGGAAAGTTCGAAAGATCGGGCAACTTACCCATAACGGCTTGCAGACTATCGAGCATTTGTCCCCGCTTTGTATTCCAATCTTCCGAAGTTTTAACGGGTTTATTTTTGCCGTTTCGATCTTTGTACGCAAGTAATCCAGAATTGTCGGATTCTCCAGTGCAATCCGCGAAAAACGGAAGAATTAACAACAGCATGACATATAAGACAAATCGTTTCATCGGTATATGGAGTATGGTAAATCGAATACTTGTAATCATCCTGCTTGCCGAACGAATTAACCATTAATCGTTATCCTTTAATAAGACCGCTACCGGGCCCAGAAGTCCCGAAGGTAAAAGAACCCAATCGTTGCGCATGGTCGGTGCGAGGTATTCCCATTCGTATTGAACAACAATGTTTGTTTTCGTGACCCTTTCGTTTTCCGGTTTTTCGTTGTCGCCGATAAGTCGGTTTCGCCAAGTATTGACTACTTCTATCTCCAATCGGTTATCCTTTTGTTTTACGTCTTTCAACGGTACCCGGAACGGTGGTGTCCAAACGATTCCGAGATCTTTGCCGTTCAGCTTCACGCGTGCGATGCCCACATCTTTTACTTTTCCCAAATCCAACCATAACCGATCCATATTCGACGCGACGTCATCGGGAAGATCAAACGAGGTTGAGTAAACAGCAATGCCCGAATAATACTTAATACCTTCGTTCGGATGTTTTGTCCAATCCGTCAATTCATCAAACGTTACTTTTCCGGGGCCGCTGCGTTTCGGATCAAAAAATACTTCCCATCGATTATTCAGCACCGTTACCGGAGCAAAAGACACTCGGGCGTTTCGGATATCCTTTTGTGTCGGATCGGTCATCTTATCGCGAAAAACAACAAAACACGAACCGTACGGATCGAATTCCAACGGGACGATCGTTCGACCTTCGGCAATAGTTGCTCGTACCTTTTTTGTTTCGCCGGTTACGGGATTCCATAATTCCGGTTGTTTCCCCGTAACCCGAAATGCCGCGTATGCATTGTCGCGATGCGAATTACGGTTGCTGATGAAATAAATGTCGGTTTCGCCGTCAATGCGGTGAATATAATCATACGTTGCACCTTCCGTTTCGGAATTGATCTCGCAATCGGGGAGAACTCCGTTGCTTCTCAAATATTCGCCCGCTTTTTGTCCCCAAACGACGGTGCCTTTTCCCGTCTTTTTCGTTCCCGAAGCCGGAGGATTTGCACCCCACAATTTATCAACCGTTTTTCGGAACGTCGCGTCGGCTTGTTCGCCGCCCGTCAAACTGCCCGTTTCGGTTGGTTTCGGTCCCAAGATCACGGCACCTGCCTCAACGAGTTTTTCCGCTTTTTGCAACGCCCGTAACGACAATACCTTGAAATCGGGAATCACTAATACTCGATACGATGCGCCGGAAGGTAAAACGATTTTTCCGTCTTTCGCTTCGAGCGCCAACAAACGATCTTCGTTGATCAAGTCGTAATCGTACCAAGGCAATGCTCCCGCGGGGTCGTCTTCTTTGTATCGCCCGATATTGGGCACGTGGTCGCCGTAGTAATACAAAACGTCGGCGTGAGATCGGCCTTGACGCAAAAGATAAGCGCATCGGCTCAAGTACCGTATAAATTCCCCCGAATAATCCCACCACGTAACATTTGTATTGAAATGCGTTCCCGCGGCATATTCTTGTCCGGGGAGACCCATACTTTTCGGAGAAGTGGTGAACGTATGCAGAAAAAGCATATTAAGCCCGGAACAAAACTCATGATCGACGGCGGGTTTCATATCCGACCACACCACGTCGTTCCAATGTGGTCCCTGCGTGGTGAATGCTTCGGCGGCAACGAGTTGTTTGTCGTATATCTTGGCCGCGCTGCCCGCCTGTTTCACGAAGAATCGTTGATTCGGTTTCGGCCGATGCGGTGACGGCGACCAAAATTCGCTCATCACGATTTCGCCATGCGCATAGTTGTTCAGCCCGTCGAACGGACCCGCGTGAGGCCCCGACGATTCGGGATGCGTACCTATTCCGTATTCCGCCGCCCTTTCGGCAAACACTTGGTAATGATTTTCGGAAATCAATTCACCCAAGGTTTTCCGGAAGTCGTTCAAAAAACAAGCGCTTTTTTCCCGGTTTTCGATGATTTTTCCCGTCAATACAGGCAAAAAAGGCAAAGGATCGTAACCGCGGCGTTTCCGAAATTCGTTTTCGAAACCTTCCGTCCAATTCATCCCGCCGGCTTCGAAACTGTCCGATTGCACATATCGCATGGTCTTTCCGGCTGCCGGACCGATCATGTCGAGAAGCGGTTTAATATGCGTATCCCAATATCGATTGAAATGTTTTCGGCTCATGTAGTCGATGATCCGTCCCTGCCACTGCCCGCTCGACGCTTTGACTATCCCGACGGGACCCGTAGTGGTGTAACCGATTCGCAAAACAATCCAGTCGCTCGGAGGCGCTTGCCACTCCAAATACCCGTCTTTCGCGAATTTTGTCAAATCGATGATATCGCCGATTTTGGCATCTTCTTCACCCAGAGTTCCGGGAAAGTCGCGTAACAAGGAAGATGTTTCCGGCGCCGACGCTCCGACTTCCTTTTCGGAAATCTTATTCTTAAAATCTCGGATGGGCAATCGATCGGTAAATGTTTTAGCGGGAAAAGCCACCGTAACGATATCTCTGTAAAAATCGAGATTCGATTCGGGTTTTGGCAACGCTTGAATCACCCGGCGGGGACCTTTGATCGTTATTTCTGAAAATGTCACCTGTTTCGCCGTTTCCTCGACCGTGACATCGGGTGCGCCGATGTTCCAACCGCTTGTGATACTCATCGACAACGTCAATCCCAACCGTTCGGCCTCCTTGACGGCATGAAAGAATAGTTCGCGCCACTCCGGCGAACCGAACATCGGACCTTCGGGTACTTGAAAATTGCCGTGAACGGCGGCGCCTCCGGCATCGAAAATCATTGCTCCGAAGAATCCTTTGGCTTTCATTTCTTCCAACTCGCGCGTGATGGTTTCTTTATCGGTATTTCCGTTCAACCACCACCAAAAACAACTCACGCCGTAGGATGAGGGCGGATTTTGAAATACGGTTTCGGATAACGGTTGAGCAATTGATGTTGTTATTGCAAAAAAGCATAAGACGAAAAGGCAGGCGATTTTTTTCATTTCAATGGTCGTTTACGTGGTCATTGGTTACCGTTCTTTCTCGAATCGCGGTAGAACGATTCGAGGAGTAAATAAAAGCAATTTTGTCGATTTTTCCAATGCCGATTGTAACAAAATACGGTTTACGGCAACACAAAAGAAAAAGGAGCGACATAAAAGTCGCTCCTCAAAAATATATTTTTCGAAACACGGTTATGCAACCGTGATCGTTTGATCGAGATACACGTTTTGAATGGTATTCAACAATTCCACTCCGTCTTTCATGGGTTTTTGAAACGCCTTGCGTCCGCTGATCAACCCCATTCCGCCGGCTCTTTTATTGACAACGGCCGTAATCACCGCTTCTTTCAAATCCGATGCTCCTTTCGATTCGCCGCCCGAATTAATCAATCCTACGCGTCCCATGTAACCGTTTGCCACCTGATAACGACAACGATCGATCGGATGATCGGAACACAATTCGGTATACATTCGTTTATCCGTCTTGCCGAAACCGATGGTAGCAAAACCGTCGTTGTTTGTCGGCAGTTTTTGCTTGACGATGTCGGCTTGAATCGTTACGCCCAAATGATCGGCTTGTCCGGTGAGATCGGCTGCCGAATGATAATCGACGCCGTCTTTTTTGAACGCCTCGTTACGCAGGTAACACCACAAAATGGTAACCATGCCCAATTCGTGTGCATATTCAAACGCCTCGGAAACTTCGATCAATTGGCGGCGGCTTTCTTCGGAACCGAAATAAATGGTAGCTCCGACGGCAACCGCACCCATATTCCAAGCTTCTCTCACCGAACCGAACATAATCTGATCGTAAGAGTTGGGGTAAGAAAGCAATTCGTTATGATTGAGTTTAACGATAAATGGTATTTTATGCGCATATTTTCGCGCTACCGCTCCGAGTACGCCGAATGTCGACGCCACCGCATTGCAACCGCCTTCGATAGCCAATTTGACGATATTTTCGGGATCGAAATAAAGCGGATTGGCCGCAAATGAAGCTCCTGCGGAATGTTCGATACCTTGATCCACGGGCAGTATCGAAAGATAACCCGTATCGGCAAGTCTGCCGTGTCCCAACAGTTGTTGCAGACTGCACAACGTGGGGATGTTCCGATCCGATGTCGTCCATATTCGATCGACGGTCGACGGAGAAGGTGCGTGAATCAACGACTTATCAATGGTTTTGCACACATGACCCAAATAATATTCGGCCTTGTCTTCCAGAATTTGCGTGATTTTTTGTCCGGACATGATGAAAAAGATTTTAAACGTGAATAAATGATTTATATACTTAAAACACTTTACTTTTACCGGATGTTGTCCGTTTTGAAATTTTCTTCGAAGAATTATCGTATTTTTGTCTAACGGATTGATGTCGTAACGATTGAATTTTCTTCGGGTTGCAGCATTTATCCCCGACCGGACGACATCATCTTTAAGCGGATTTTCCGCACGAAAAATTTTAAAATTATTCGAAAATGACAAATCACGGGTTTATAAAGGTTGCCGCAGCGATACCCGACTTGGTTGTCGGCGATTGCCGATTCAATACGGACAAAATCAACCGGATCATCAACCAAGCGATCGAACGGGGGGTCCAAATCGTTTGTTTTCCCGAATTATCCGTTACGGGATATACCTGCGGCGATTTGTTTTTTCAGCAAACGTTGATCGACGAAGCCGAGGCTTCCGTTTGCCGACTGTTGGAGGAAACGAAACAATCGGAGATTATTTTCATCGTCGGAACGCCGGTACGACTGTCCGGAAAACTGTTCAATGCGGCATTGGTTTGCCGAAAAGGAAAAGTTGAGGGCGTCGTTCCCAAAACATATTTGCCCAACAACAACGAGTTTTACGAAAAACGTTGGTTTGTGCCGTCAACGAATACCGATCGGACGGAGATCGTTTTCGGCGACGAACGCGTTCCTTTCGGGACAAATCTTTTGTTCGGCAACGAGAATTTCGCTTTTGCCTTGGAAATCTGCGAAGACCTGTGGGCGCCGGTTCCTCCGAGTTCGATATCGGCTCCGGCGGGAGCACACGTTATTTTCAACCTTTCGGCAAGCAACGAACTCGTCGGTAAAAACGATTATTTGAAATCGCTCATTGCGCAACAATCGGCTCGTTGCCTCGCAGGATACGTTTATGCGTCGTCGGGTTGCGGAGAATCGACCACCGATCTCGTTTTTGCGGGAAACGGCATCATTTACGAAAACGGAATTCTTTTGGCGCAATCCGAAAGGTTTTCATTCGAGAGTCAACTCATCGTCAGCGAAATCGATATCGATCGGTTGAAAGCCGATCGCATGAAAACTTCTTCATTCACATACCCTTCGGGTTGCATAGGGCGATATATCGATATTGATGTGCCGAAGATCAAAGCCTCGCGACTTTCACGAAAGGTAAATTCTTTGCCTTTCGTTCCTTCGGACGAAAAACACCGCGAACGTTGCGAAGAAATTTTTTCGATACAGGTGGGCGGATTGGCTAAAAGATGGACCCATACGGGCGTAAAAACGGTGGTTGTCGGCATTTCGGGAGGATTGGATTCCGCATTGGCGCTTTTGGTATGTGCGAAAACCTGTGATAAACTGGGATTGTTCCGCGAAAGCATTATCGGGGTGACCATGCCGGGCTACGGTACCACGGGCCGAACATACAACAACGCATTGAAATTGATGCGATCGCTCGGCGTCACCGTGCGCGAAATCGACATTACCGCGGCTTGCGATTTGCACTTTAAAGATATCGGACATGATGCATCGGTGCACGATGTTACCTTCGAAAATGCGCAAGCACGCGAGCGAACGCAAATATTGATGAATATCGCCAATCAAACTTACGGATTGGTGATCGGTACGGGCGATATGTCGGAGCTTGCATTGGGTTGGGCCACTTACAACGGCGACCACATGTCGATGTACGGCGTGAATTCGTCAATACCCAAAACGTTGGTCCGCGGGTTGATCAATTATGTGGCCGACACCTTGCAGGACGAACATTCGAAAGCGGCCTTGAAAGATATCGTCGATACGCCCGTCAGTCCCGAGTTGCTCCCCGCAAACGGCGACGGCGAAATCGTTCAGCGAACGGAGGATATCATTGGCCAATATGAACTGCACGACTTTTTCCTTTACTACATGCTTCGTTTCGGTTTTGCACCACGCAAAATTTTCTTTTTGGCGCAACATGCTTTTGCCGGAAAGTATACCGATGATGTTATCCGACAACGGATGGAGCTTTTTTACCGCCGATTTTTCGCACATCAGTTCAAACGATCGTGCATGCCCGACGGCCCGAAAGTCGGCTCCGTCAATCTTTCTCCGCGCGGAGACTGGCGCATGCCGAGCGATGCAAGCGTTGAAGCGTGGTTGAGGGATTTGGAAAAGATTTGAGGGTTGGATGATAAATTGGGGTGATGATGTTTGGCTATTGGTTGAAATAAAGCGGGTTAATAAACGATCAATGCCGATTAACCGCAAGACGGGAAAGAGCTGTATTATAACAAGGAAGTTTGCGGAAATTAGTATTTTTGCAAAAACAAGTTTCAGATGAAGACAATTCATACAATAATCAACGGGGACAGCCGACAAATGAATCAGATAAAAGACAAGTCGGTTCATCTCATTATTACGTCACCACCCTATTGGCAATTGAAAGATTACGGAACGGATAATCAGATCGGATTTCATGAAAGTTATGAAAGTTATATCAATAATTTAAATTTAGTATGGTCTGAATGTAACCGTGTCTTATATGATGGTTGCCGACTTTGCATCAATATTGGCGACCAATTTGCACGTTCTGTTTATTATGGGCGTTACAAGGTAATTCCTATTCGTACTGAAATTATCAAATTTTGCGAATCTATCGGAATGGACTACATGGGAGCGGTTATTTGGCAGAAACAAACCACGATGAATACCACAGGCGGCGGTGCCGTTATGGGAAGTTTCCCATATCCGAGAAACGGAATATTAAAAATCGATTATGAATTTATTTTAATTTTCAAGAAACAGGGTAATGCCCCGAAACCTACGGAAGAACAGAAATGCCTGTCCGAAATGACGAAAGAGGAATGGAACACCTACTTTGCTTCCCATTGGACTTTTGGCGGTGCAAAACAGGACGGACACATTGCCGTGTTTCCCGAAGAATTACCCGCACGACTGATTAAAATGTTTTCATTTGCAGGTGAAACGGTTCTCGACCCATTTATGGGTAGCGGAACAACAGCATTGGCGGCAAGAAATTTGCAAAGAAATTCCATTGGTTATGAAATCAATTCTGATTTTATTTCTTTTTATAAGTCAAAATTAAATGTTCAGCAGGGAGATTTTTATGGAACAGAATATCTGATTCAAGCTGACAAAACTACAGTTGATAACGAGAAGCAAATATCAAAGTTACCTTATATTTTTTCCGATCCTCACAAGTTGGACAAAAAAGTTGATGTTAAAAAACTTCAATTCGGTTCTAAAATAGATAAAGATAGCGGTGAAAGGGAAGAGTATTACACAGTGAAAAATATCATAAATCCTTATCTGATAGAATTGAGCAATAACCTAAAAATAAGGCTTATAGGGATTAAAGAGAAGCCAGCTGCAAATGGGGAGGCAACAAAATTTTTAATTGAGAGATTAAAAGGTCAAAAGGTTTTTATGAAATATGATCAAGTTAAGTACGATAATGAAAAAAACTTATTTTGTTACCTCTACTTGAAAAACAAAACATTTATCAATGCACATTTATTAAAAGCGGGATTGGCTGAGATTGATACCGAAATAGAATTCAAATATAAAGAAAAATTTCGAAGTATAACAATATGAAACAACAACGATATTCAATGGATTTTGGCAAGAAAGAAAAAGTACTGAATTATGCTTGTCAAACTTATCAACTTTCAAGGCCGAATAAAGTTGGAACCGTAATGGCATTAATTAGAGAATGTCAACCTCAAACTATTGATGAATGGAGAAAATGGTATTTTGAAAATGCTTACACCGAAGCAAAAACGAAAACCAAAATTACCAAAGAAAGCTTAGACGAACTTGGTGAACGACTTTATGAAAAAATAACGGAAGTTGTCATTCCCGAATGGCAAGCAGCTTTTGCTCAATTAACATTGCAAGATTGTATTGACTACATTTACAATTTAACAATTAATCGAACTTTTGACGGATTTCTCAGAGAAAAATCGGTTGTTAATGACGGTTTGGCAAAAATCTTTCCCGACATTGAATTTGAGGAAAGCGATCCCGAACTTGATCATGCAGGCGATATCGATTATATTGCGAAAGTGGGCAATAGAGTATTAGGCATTCAAATAAAACCGGTTACTACAAAAGCAAATTTCGGCAGTTATTCTGCAACCGAGAGAATGAGAGCAAGTTTTGCCAATTTTGAAAATAAATTTGGCGGAAAAGTATTTATTGTTTTCAGCCTTGACGGAGAAATTGCAAATAAAGAAGTGATTCCGGAAATAAGAAAAGAAATAGAGAGACTGAGCTAATTGCCCGGTATCCAACCCGTAGTTTGCTGCTACTGCCTTGTGATATGTTGAATGTTTGTGGTTTGTCCAAATCGCAGCAACTGTTATTGTGTTTGATATCAACCGACAGAATATTCGTAACGATAAAATACTTATCAAATACCCGGCTTACGGTCTCGTTGGCAACCGTAGGTTGTAACCGCAAAAATCGATAACCCGCATAAAGATGACCGAGAAACTGAAAAAATACGAAACAATAGGATGTTGCGGCATCGATTGCGGACTCTGCCCGAGATTTTATACAAAAGGAGACTCGGCTTGTCCGGGATGCGGCGGACCGAATTTTAAAAACAAGCATCCGACATGCGGGGTTCTTTCTTGCTGTGCGATTAAAAACGGATTTGAAGTTTGTTCCGAATGCAAGGATTATCAGTGTAAGCGTTTTGAATCCGAGAGCGCCGGGTATGATTCGTTCGTAACACATCAAAAGATGTTCGTGAATCTTGAGGATATTAGAAACAAGGGCATCGAACAGTTTATTGAAAACCAAAAAATACGAATGAATATTCTGAACGATTTATTGGCCAACCACGATGATGGCCGTGCGAAAAGTTTCTTTTGTATCGCTTGCACTTTGTTACCCATCGATAAATTGCGGGAAGTGCACGAATTTGCTCAAGACCGGAACAACAATACTGCATTGAAAGAAAGGTGTAAGTTGCTTAGAGATTTTTTGACGAAGATTGCCGATTCACTGAGTGTCGATTTGAAATTGAAGAAAAAAAATAAGATGATACCGAAATTTCCCGTTATAAAAACCGGTAGGCTGTTGCTCCGACGATTTGAAGAAAATGATCTTGAAAACGTATTCAAAGGATTGTCGGATCCCGACGTCATTAAATATTACGGAATCAGCTTTGACAGTTTGGAAGCAACGAAAGAGCAAATGGATTGGTTTAATGGACTTGAAAAAAGCGGCACGGGAATTTGGTGGGCTGTTTGTTCATCCGACAATAAAACCTTTTACGGAGCAGGTGGATTAAACAATTTGTCGAAAGAACATAAAAAGGCAGAAATCGGTTTTTGGTTGCTGCCGGAATTTTGGGGACAAAGGATAATGATTGAAGCAATGCCCTTCATCTGTGATTACGGTTTTAATATGCTCGGGCTTCATCGAATTGAAGGATATGTGGAAAGCGAAAATACTAACTGTAAAAAAACTATGACTAAACTTGACTTTCAACTTGAGGGGACAATGTCGGATTGTGAGATCAAGAACGGAAAATTTATCAGCCTGCATATTTATGCTAAAATAAATGATTGATGATAAGATCAAAATATAACTGATGTTCAAGAACGGTATTAGTAATTGATAAAAATGAATATAAATCCCATAGCCTATAATGATTTGAAGGCTCTTTCTTCTTTGCAACCCGAAGGGTGGTTGGACATCGTCCCGCATTTCGATTTTTACGTAACATCGAATTTTTGTTTTCCGATAAAAGTGACAATCGATAAGGAAATCGTCGGTATCGGGGCGACCATTATTCACGGCAATGTCGCTTGGCTCGCTCATATTATCGTACATCCCGATCACAGGCGTAAGGGATTGGGACAACTGATAACCCGAACGTTAATCGATATTGCAAAGAATAATCATTGTTCCACTGTTTATTTGATTGCCACCGAACTCGGTGAACCCGTTTATGCCAAAGAAGGATTTGTTTCCGAAACGGAATATCTGGTTTATAAAAAAGTAACGAAAAAAGATTGGGCGATCTCAAAGAATATTCAACCTTATCGGGAAGAATACGAACAGCATCTTGTGGCATTTGACAAAGCCGTTTCGGGTGAGGACAGAATGATGCATCTCAAAGAATATCTTGCCGACGGGTTCGTGTACCGCAACGGCGACAACATTGACGGCTATTATTTGCCGACATTGGGCGAGGGATTCGTAGCGGCAACCGGCGAACAAGCGGGCATCGAACTTTTGAAACTGCGTTTAAAAGATCATGACAATGCGGTTATTCCCGAAGAAAATCATGCCGCGCGGAAATTTCTGTCGGAAATCGGATTCGGGGAAATAAAAACGACCAAACGAATGCGGTTGGGAGACAAACGACCGGTAGAATTTACAAATATATACAACCGTATAGGCGGAAATATCGGTTGATCTTTTCGAAGATTTAAGATCGTTTATCGTTCGAGTTCTTGATCAAACAATTTTTGTTGCCGCATTACCGACAAATGTTGCCGCCAAACCCAAAAATACGCTTGCCGAAATATAAGCCGCCGCATACCAAAATTGTCCGCCGCGAAATAATTCAACCGTTTCGTGGGAGAAAGCCGAAAAAGTGGTAAACCCGCCGAGCAAACCCGTCATTAAAAATAGCCTCAGTTCTTGGGAAATATTTCCTTTATGCATCAACCCGAAAACGATTCCGATAAGGAAACAACCGACGATGTTGACGATGAATGTTCCGAAAGGAAATGCCGAAAAAGTTTTCGCTTGTACGAATTGCGACAACAGATAACGAAAAACGCCTCCCAAGAAACTGCCCGTTCCGATTAATAGTAATATTTTCATTTTCTTTTTTATACATTTACGCAAGCAAATGTAACAATATCCGAGTTCCGATTTTAATCCGGATGCTCGGGTTTGTCCTTTCGAATCGGAAGGAACGGAAAAATTATTGTTTGAACGAAGAAAAACAGAGTTGTTATGAGCGAAGAAAATTTACTCATCAAATTCGGACCATGCGGACTGTTATGTGAAAAATGCTTTGCGTACAGCAGTGGTCGGATAAAATTTCATGCGGACCGACTGAGAAGGAATCTCGGAAACTTCGATAACTATGCAAAAAGATTCGTATCGTTGTTGGAAGAGCCGGCATTTGAGAAATACGCGGATTTTAAAGAAATGCTTGCTTTGTTGTCTTTGGGAAATTGCAAAGGGTGCAGAAATCAAGAATGTTATTTGTTTAAAGGATGTAACGTACGAACTTGCCACAAAGAAAAAGAGGTGGATTTTTGTTATCAATGCAAAGATTTTCCGTGTAACGATACGGGATTTGATGACGACCTGCAAAACAGATGGTTGTCCATCAATGAACGAATACGGAATGTGGGATTGAAAAATTACTATACCGAGGTGAAGGATAAATCGAGATATTGAAATTCGGCGTGATATGAAACCGGTGAGCTTGCCAATAATGATTTTCGTAACCGGAATTACGATGAACGCGTGCAACCGGGGAACAACTAAAAAAACGACGGATATGAACCGACAAATCGTTTACGACTTTATCGATGCCGTCAACGAGCAAAATATTGACGAGATTTACTCGCTCTTGACGGACGATCACAAATTTATTGATGCATACGGCGGCGAAGAAATCGGAAAGGATCACATGAAAGAAAGTTGGATCGGTTATTTTCGGTGGTTTCCCGATTACAAGATCGAAATTACCGACTTTTTTGCAAACGGCGATACTTTTGCCGTTTTCGGTTTTGTCGGCGGAACTTTCGAAAACAAAAAGACGGACAACAACGAAAATTATTGGCGACTTCCCGCGTCATGGAAAGTAATCGTGCGCGAAAATAAAATCAAGTTGTGGCAGGTGTATTGCGACTCGAAAATCCCGTTTGAAATTATACATAAAAATAACACCATAAAACAATAAAAAATGAAAGGAAAAAATGGTTTGAAAGTATGGAGATACAGCGGGATATTTCTCGTAATTACGGGAATACTTCACACCGTTGTTGCATTACTGCTCGGAAAAGACGCTTTTTCGGAAATAATTCGAGACGGATTGATCAACGCGGTTGCCATCAATTGTGAGCGGGAACAGGCATTTTGGTTCTTGATATGCGGGATATTCCTCATTTTTTTCGGACATGTATTGCATTATTACATCAAGAAAGAGCAAAAACCGGCGCCTTTGTTTTTCGGGTATCAAATGTTGGTGCTTGCAATCTTGGGATGTATCATTGAACCGATTTCCGGATTTTGGCTTTTCATTCCGCAAGCAATCATTATTATCGTCGCAAACAAGCGAAAAACAGCATAGGCAAAATCGAGTATTCATGTCGAACCAACTTCGCCGGACAAAAATACTCCTTTAAAGCGCATAGAACAGGCCTCCTTACCGAATAGTTATTCCCACGGAGAATTCAAGATATTCGGCCAAACTGAATTTATGCGCCTTGATGGCGTATCCCACGAAAAGATTATTGAGTGCGGGAAAATAATACCGAAAGCCGCCGCGTTGATAAAATTGTCCGTCATTGTCGCTTATTCCCGATCGGCGATGGACATAATACCCCACCCCCGCAAACGCGGCCAAATTCCCGTAATACACTTCTTGGTTAACGGCCAATCCTATCGATAACGGCTTATATTTCATTTCGTTTGTCGTTTTTCCCGTCAACGTGTTATCCCATTCGCGTAAGTGGCCGGTATGCGGTGTATAGAAAAGGTCAAGACCGATGCCCGTTCCGTACTTGCGCGAATATCGATACATAGCATCCGCCGATACGGAAGCTTTGGGATAACGTTTAAAACGAGTTTGTTTCTGTTCGGGCGACGTTTGCGTTTGCGAAATATTCCACTCCTGAATCGATGCTTGTCCGCCGCCGCCCAAAGCCAAGTGATAATAAAAGTGTTTTTTGAAAGGGACGGGGTCCAATTTCGAATAATCGCGCGGAGGCGCATCGAAATAGTAATAAGCCGACACTCCGCCACCCAATATATTGAGGCCCTTATTGGGCATTCCCATGCGGCCGTTCGAATAATGTTTGGCGCCCATGTCGAGGCCTATTTCCAACCGGTCCGTCAACCGACATCGCAAATCAACACCGAACCCCACATATACCATAATCGGGGAACCGACAAGATGATTCTCGGGATTGGTGATCGGATGGTAAGGATCGGTTGCATACGCGAAACCTGCCTCCAAACCGTAACCAAACGTCCAATATTGTTGCCGTATCAAAGGACGATTCATGTAGCCGTATAACGAATAGATGTTGCCGACGTGCGACGAACGATCGTACAAGCGAGACCGGCTGAAGTCGGCCACGGAAAGACCCAACCCGAACGTGGGATAATTATAATCCGAAGCAAAAGCGGAGTTATCCGACGGCAATGTCGTATAGCCCAACGTAAAATTGTATATCGTACAAGTCCCATCCTGTAAAACATCTTTTATCTCCGGATTCATCCTCAGCATTTTGCCCGTAAAAACACGAGCGCCGATCGATAAATGTTCTTTGTCGAAATGTTGCGCCGTAAGCGGCAGGCAAGTGCAAAAAAGTAACGGTAAACGAAAAAAATATCCCTTTTTCATGATTGATAAATGGTTAAATATTGATTTACGAACACCTTAATGATGCGAAAAAAGGGAAAGGTGGCAGTGAAAAAAATCAAAAGAGTTCGTTTCTTTTATACCGAAACAAAAAGATATGATACTTTTGATCAAAATAAATGTTAAATTCCGAAAAGAAGATTGGACAATCGTCGACAAAGGCCGTTGAAAAGGTGTACGAAAGCAATTATAAATAAGTCGCACAGCGGCGAGTATCTTGCCTGTCAACAAAACAATAATATCTTTCGATAATATGACAACCCGCACACGCGGAAAACATGATTCCCGATGAAAAAAATTCTTTTGCTTACCGATCTTTCCGACGGATACGGCCGAAACTTGTTGCGGGGCATCGTGCGTTATTCCAAAGAATACGGACCGTGGGTATTTTATCGCATGCCTCTCCACTATCGCGAATTATATGGCGAAGAAGCCGTCGTTCGTTGGGCGCATCAATGGAAAGCCGACGCGATCATCGCGCAGTCGGGAAACATGAACATCGAAAAACTCGAAGAATTGAAAATTCCCATCATTCTTCAAAACTACAAGGAGAGAACGGACAAAATATGCAACATTACGGGCGACTATTTCAAAACCGGCGAGATGGCAGCCGATTTCTTTTTGAACAGAGGATTCACGCATTTTGCCTATTACGGATTTAAAGATACGATATGGTCGCGCGAACGAGCCGACGGATACGTGAGTCGCATCAAAAAACGCGGCTTGACCGTATCGATTAGAAACACCGACGGACGAAAGACTTCCATGCATCGACCGGATGATCCTAATGCGTTGATCGGTTGGTTGTCCGCATTGCCAAAACCCTCGGCGCTTTTTGCCTGCGACGATTATTTCGCCTCACAAATCGTCGAGACCTGCAAAATGTGCAATATTTCCGTACCGGACGAGATTGCCGTCTTGGGCGTCGATAACGACGAATTGTTGTGCAGCATTTCCGATCCGCCGTTGTCGTCGATCGTGCTCGATGTGGAAGACGGAGGATACCGCGCCGCCGCATTGCTTCACAAACTGATGGATAAAAAAATATCCCGCACTTTCGATATAGTCATTCCTCCCGTGAGAATCGAATCCCGACAATCAACCGAAAAATACCTCATTGCCGACAAACAAATTCTGCGGATCATCGAATATGTCGGGAAGAATTACGCCAAGCCGATATCCGTCGACGACATCATGCGGCAAGTACCCCTTTCGAGGCGAATGTTGGAAAAAAGATTCAAAAAAGAAACGGGCATTTCACTTTACCAATACATCTTACGTTATCGTGTCGAGAAACTTTCCGAACTCTTGATCAAAACCGACCGATCTTTATCCGAATCGGCCGAAGCATGCGGATTCGACGATTACAAAAATCTGGCGCGCGTATTTCGTAAATACAAAAACATGACGCCGTTACAGTATAAAAACCGATACGGATATCGTTTGCCGGAATCCGATTCGAAACGTTAATGACGTTTTTTGAGGATAAAATTACGCAAATGATGCTTTTTTCGAATAACGAATTCGTACTTTTGCAAGATAAGTTGACCGCGGTTAATGTCAAAAAACGTACTTGTATGTATTGATAACCCGGAAAACGACGATTTGACCATCAAAACAAACGGTAATTATGAAAACATCCAGAAGAGACTTTTTGAAAGCAGCCGGAGCAGGTTCGGCATTATTGACCGTAGGCGGCGTTTTGCCCGGATTCAGTGCGGCGAGTTACGGTCGCGTTCTCGGTGCGAACGATCGCATCCGCGTATCGATGATCGGCGTGAACAGTCGCGGCGATTCCCTGGCGCGCAATTTTGCCCGCCAATCGGCATGTGACGTGGCAACCGTTTGCGATGTCGACAAACAGGCTATCGAAAAATGCCTCGGCAACTTGAAAAAAGTTCAAGACAAGACGCCGAAAACCGAAAGAGATTTTCGCAAATCGCTTGAAGATAAACAAATCGATGCCGTTGTTATTGCCACGCCCGACCATTGGCACACGCCCGCCGCATTGTTGGCTTTGCAAGCGGGAAAACACGTATATCTGGAAAAACCCGTCAGTCATAATCCCCGCGAAGGCGAAATGTTGGTCCAAGCAACCGCGAAATACGGAAAAAAAGTACAAATCGGAACACAACGCCGCTCGTGGCCCAAAGTGGTTGAAGCCATACAACAAGTGCAAAACGGAGTTATCGGAAAAATACATTCCGGAAAAGGCTGGTATGCCGCCGTTCGTCCCGGTATCGGCATCGGAAAAGTAGCTCCCGTACCCGAACGTTTGGATTGGGATTTGTGGCAAGGACCCGCGCCTCGCAAGGTCTACAAGGACAATATCGTGCATTACAATTGGCATTGGTTCTGGCATTGGGGAACCGCCGAAACGTTGAATAACGGTACGCACATGATCGATTTGCTGTGTTGGGGAATGAATCTGAAATACCCCAACAAAATCAGTTCCATGGGAGGTCGTTATTATTACAAGGACGATTGGGAAACCCCCGATACCCAAATGGTTCAGATGCAGTTCGACGACAGTGCGACGTTGACGTGGGAAGGGCAATGTTGTAACGGGAAATATACCGAAAACAGCGGCGTCGGCATCTTCTTTTACGGCGATACGGGTAGCGTATACATCGGACTCGGCGACGAATACAAAATTTTCGACCAGAAAAACAACCTGATTAAAGACGTGAAAAGCGATATTGGCACAAGTGAGCGAAGTAACGTCGGTCCCGGCGATCAATTGGATTCCATCCATATCGTCAATTTCTTCGATGCGATTCAAAAAGGTACGCCGTTGAATTCGCCCGCCGAAGCGGGACATCAATGTACGTTATTGATGCAGTTGGCCAACATTTCCCAACGCACGGGACACACGCTCGATATTAATCCCGCCGACGGACACATCATCGGCGATGGCGAAGCGCAACGTTTCTGGGGTCGAAGCTACGAACCGGGTTGGGAGCCGAAAGTGTAATTTCCCGCCGAAAAAACGAATTGTGATTTTCGATGATGAAGAAACCGTTTTTCGTTACGTTTTTTGCTCTGTCATTTTTCGCAGCTTTTGCTTCGCCCAAAATCGGCGAAGTGAAAATGCATGCGGGACGACCGATGTTTTTTATCGACAATGTTCCCGTACTTGCCGATATTTATGCGTTAACGCACGCCACCGGCGCCCGATGGAGTTGGGAAGAAGTTCCGCAAAGAAACATCAAGCAATTCTACGAAATCGGATTTCGCATCTTTCAAGTGGATTTATGGCTGCAGGACATTTGGTACGCCGATCGGCCTGATCTGGATATCGACAAAGCGCGACGACAAATACGCGGCGTGTTGGATGTTGCACCGAAAGCGGCGGTAATTATTCGCATCCATACCAATGCTCCCTATTGGTGGAACGAAGCAAACAAGAATGAATGTACGGAATTTGCCGACGGTCCCGTCGACGAAACATTGAAATCCGGACCACCGCGCAATAATGAGGATTTTGACGTGCGTCGATCGCTTCGTGCAAGCCTTGCTTCCGAAAAATGGCGGAGCGAATCGGGAGCGCGTATCGCGGAATTTTGCGAACGATTGTCGAAAACACCCGAAGGTGATGCCGTTGCCGGAATGCACGTTGCGGGAGGCATCTACGGCGAATGGCATTATTGGGGATTCGTGAATCACGATCCCGATACGGGTCCCGCCATGACAAAATACTTCCGAAATTGGCTCCGAAAAAAATACGGAACCGACAAAGCGTTGCAAAAAGCGTGGAATAATCCGAATATCGCTATCGATGCGGCAACGGTGCCGAACGTGGAAGAACGAAACGCCGTGCAATACGGATTTTTCAAAGACCCGAAAAAGGAACGCAAAGTGATTGATTATTTTGAAGCGCAACAGGAAGTCGTTGCCGAAGACATCGAATATTTTACGGGCCTCGTCAAAAATAAATGGCCCCGTCCGCTGATCGTCGGCGTTTTTTACGGGTACATGCACATGACGTTCAATCGGCAAACCACCGGAGGACATCTGTTGGTCGAACGCATTCTCGATTGTCCGACCATCGATTACTTGGCGGCGCCGCAAACGTATTACAAAGAAGCGAGAGCTTTGGGAGGAAGCGGTCATTCGAGAGGAATCGTCGAATCGACGCTGCTTCACGGGAAATTGTGGTTGGACGAATTGGATAACGGCGAACAGCAAAAACAAGCCGCAACCGATTTCGTGAGATACAACACGCGGTTCGATCCGAATTATGCGCCCGTACTCCGCCGAAGCGCTCTTTTCCCTTTGATGAGAGGCGCCGGGTTGTGGTATTACGATTTCGGAATACGCGAAAGTTTGGGATGGTGGGACGATCCTCGTTATCTAAACGCGATACGCGAGGAAAAAGAACTTTTCGAAAAGCGAAAAGATATCCCGTACCAATCGGAAGCCGATGTGCTTTATGTCTGGAGCGCGGATAATTTCTATTACCTCAAACCCGGAAGAATTCCCATCTCTTCCAACGTATTGGATCTGTCGCACGAACAGGCCTTGCGAAGCGGAACGGTTGGCGATCACATCTACGATTTCGATCTCGACAAAGTGAATCTGGATCAATACAAAGCCGTTGTTTTCATGAACAATTACGTATTGACCGATCGGCAAAAAGAATTTATCCGTAAAAAGGTTGCTCGTAATAATCGTACGTTGATATTCAACTATCTGTCGGGATTCACGGACGGAGCGGAATTGAATTTATCCTTTTGCGAAAAATTAACGGGTGTCAAAATCGAATCGTTAAAATGTACCGAACCGCAACGGGTATATTACGAAAACACCGAAATCCGTTACGCATTCAACGACATTGTCGACCCCGCCGTAAGTATTGTCGATCCGAAAGCAAAACCGTTGGCGTATTTGGACGGAACGAAAACGGTTATTACCGCAAAAAGAGAATTTCCCGGGTATAAAGTCGTCTTTGCCGCATTGCCGATCAACGAATCAAACGTTTTTCGCGATCTTTTTCGCGATGCCGGTTGTCATGTGTACAACGAATCGAACGATTTTACCTATTGCAATACAGGGCTTTTGATGATTCACGTAAAAGAAGGCGGAAAAAGGGAAATCAAGCTGAAGAACGGAAAAGCGATCGATTTGGACCTTCCCGACCGATCGACCACCTTGATGGATGCCGTTACCGGAAAAATCATCTTGCCGTAAAATATTTCAAAACGAATTTTATTAATTAAAACGAAAAAACAATGAGCAGTCGTCGAACATTCATTAAAACCGGAGCTATGGCCGGAGTGGGATTAATGGCCTCGGGTCCGATATTCGGAAGCTACAAAGACCCCGTAAAAAAAGGCCTCCGCGTGGGGATCATCGGCTTGGATACCTCTCATTCCATTGCTTTTACCAAGTCGCTGAACAAAGAAGATGCTTCGCCCGATTTTGGCGGATATAAAGTAACGGCAGCGTATCCTTACGGCAGCAAAGTCATCAAATCGAGCATGGATCGCATTCCCGAATATACCGAAGAAGTACGTAAATTGGGCGTCGAAATCGTCGATTCGATCAAAGATTTATTGAAAAAAACGGATGTGATTCTGCTCGAAACGAACGACGGGAACGCACATTTGGAACAAGCAATTCAAGTGTTCAAAGCCGGAAAAACCGTTTTCATCGACAAACCGATAGCGGGCAATTTGACAGATGCGTTTGCTGTTTTTCAAGCAGCGGCCGATTACAAAATTCCCGTGTTTACCGCTTCGTCGTTACGGTATATTTCCAACATGGCCGATATTCTCGGCGGAAGCGTCGGAAAGATATTCGGAGCGGAGACCTACACTCCGTGCGCTTTGGAACCGACCCATTCCGATCTTTTCTGGTACGGAATCCACGGCGTCGAACCCTTATTTACCGTCATGGGGCCGGGATGTAAAACCGTGTCGCGCACGCAAACGGCCGACGTCGAGTTTGCGGTCGGCGTGTGGGAAGACGGCCGAATTGGAACTTTTCGCGGCATACGAGCCGGAAAAGCGGATTACGGCGGATTCGTCTTCGGCGAAAAGGAAATCAAATCGCTTGGAAGTTATAACGGTTATGATCCCTTATTGAAAGAAATCATCAAGTTTTTCCAAACCGGAAAATCGCCTGTCGCACCCGAAGAAACATTGGAAATATTCACGTTCATGGAAGCCGCCGACGAGAGCAAACGCCGCAACGGAATACCCGTGACGTTGGCCGAAGTGAAGCAAAAAGCACTCTCGAAAGTGAAAAAGACTTGGTAAATCGTTCTTCCTTTTTCCGAAAGAAAGACGTATTTTCCTAAGTTGATTATTAGAAATAATGTCGCATTTTGTTTATTCCGTGTACGCACACGGATCGTCAAAATAACCTTCGTGTGCGTACACGAGTGAAACAAAAATAAATAATAGTAAAACAAAATAGTCCGATTCGAAAAATTTCATCCGTTTTTCAAATCATTTGATGTTTCTCGTTTTTCGGGGTTCCGAAAGTAACGAGAATCCGGAAAGGACTTTAAATAGGTTTTCCCATGCAGAAAAATTCCGTCATGTCCATTGCCATATTGGCATTCATGTTTTTCATCTTCGGTTTTGTCACATGGATCAACGCTATCTTGATTCCTTATTTCAAAATCGCATGCGAATTGACATCTTTCCAATCTTATTTGGTAGCCTTCGCGTTTTACATTGCCTATTTGGTAATGTCCATGCCGGGCGCCATGCTGTTGAAAAAGGTTGGTTTTAAGCGGGGTATCATGTACGGATTTTTCGCTCTGGCCACCGGAGCCTTGATTTTCATTCCCGCTGCATTGACCCGTACTTACGGCATTTTTCTCGTCGGTTTGTTCACCATGGGAACCGGGTTAGCCGTTCTTCAAACAGCTGCCAATCCGTACGTTACCATTATCGGCCCGATAGAACGCGCCGCACAACGTATGAGCATCATGGGTGTGTGCAACAAGTTTGCCGGCATCATATCGCCGCTCATCTTTGCGGCATTTATGCTGAAAGCCACCGATAAAGAGATGTTTGCGGCTCTGCCTACCATGAGCGAAGGGGCAAGAGCAATATTTCTGGATGAGCTTATTCGCCGCGTAATATTACCCTACGGTTGTTTGAGCGTGCTTTTGGTCGGAGTCGGCCTGTTTATCCGTTATTCCGTTCTTCCCGAGATTAATACCGAAGAAGAAAGCGCAGAATTGGCTGCCGCGCATGCCGGAAAGAAAAATGTATTTCAATTTCCGTATTTGGTGTTGGGCGCTTTGGCTTTGTTTCTGCATGTGGGAACACAGGTTATCGCCATCGATACGATCATCGGGTATGCGGGTTCCATGGGTGTGGATTTGTTGGATGCCAAAACCTTTCCTTCGTATACCCTAACGGCCACCATTGTCGGTTATCTTGCGGGAATCATCTGTATCCCGAAAATTATCAATCAGACTAATGCCTTGAGAATTTGCACCATTACGGGACTTATATTTTCTTTGTGCATTCTTTTCATGCCGGGACACATGATGTTCAAGGGACAAGAAATAAGCATCTCCATTTGGTTCATCGTCTTGTTGGGATTGCCGAATGCATTGATATATGCGGGAATATGGCCGTTGGCTATTCGAAATCTCGGACGTTTCACCAAAACCGGATCTTCCGTTTTGATCATGGGTTTGGCCGGGAATGCCATTCTTCCGTTAATTTACGGACATCTGGCCGATTCGGTCGGCACGCGGCAAGCATATTGGGTGTTGGTACCGTGTTTCCTGTATCTCGTTTTCTATGCGGGTTACGGACATAAAATAACATCTTGGAACAAAAATAAATCATAACATAAAATGAATTCGAAAAATACATTTGACAGACGCACCTTTTTAACCGGTGCAACCGCGGTCGGAATCGGCGGCACATTAGGTGCCGGCATGTTGCTTAGTGCTTGCTCGGGCAGCGAAAAACGGACGCCTTTGAGCCTGCCGGACGAAATATACATTCCCGAATTGCCCGACAAGGCGATTGACGGGAAACCGATCAAAGCGGCGCTTATCGGGTGCGGTGCGAGAGGAACGGGTGCAGCATTCAACTTTCTGGATGCGGGTGACGGGCTGTCCATCGTTGCTTGCGCCGATCTGTTCAAAGACCGACTGGATACCTGCCGCAACGAGTTGAAAGAAAAGAAGAATGTCGAGATACCCGACGATATGTGTTTCCTCGGATTCGATGCATACAAAAAAGTTTGCGAGTTACCCGTCGATCTGGTGATTATCGCCACGCCCAATTGTTTCCATCCCGAACAATTGAAATATGCGGTGGAGCAAGGAAAACACGTGTTTGTGGAAAAACCCGCCGCCATCGATCCCGTCGGTTACCGTACGTGCATGGTGGCATTGAAACAGGCAAAAGCCAAAGGATTGAACGTTATTTCGGGAGCGCAATATCATTACGATCGGCCTTTCGTAGAATCGTACAAAAAAGTTCGCGAAGGATATATCGGAAAAATAACTTCGGGAAATGTTTTCTACAATACGAGTAACGAACAGTTCGTCGCGCGAAAACCGGGATGGAGTGACACGGAATACATGATTCGCGGACATTTCAATTGGAATTGCATCAACGGCGACCAATTAAGCAACATGTTGATTCACTGGTTGGATGTGTTCATGTGGTTTTCGCATCTCAAACCCGTCAAAGTAAACGGATTCGGCTCGCGTATTCGTCGGAAAGCGGGCAACGTATACGATAATTTCAGCATGGATTTCGAGTTCGAAGGCGGAGTGCATGTATTCGGAATGGTACGTCGAATGGACGGTTGCGATAACATGCGGGGCGCCGTTATTCAAGGCGATAAAGGTTCGTGGAGCAGCGACGATTTCAGCATTCGTGATTTGGCGGGTAACGTGATTTGGAAGTACGATGAAGAAGCGACTAAAGCCAAATACAAAACGCACGATATGTATACGTTGGAGCATATCGATTTGGTAAGCAGCATCCGCAAAGGTAAAATACTCAACATTGCCGAAGTGACAGCCGATTCCGCTTTGGCATGTGTTATGGCGCGCGAATCGGCTTATACGGGAAAAGTATGCACTTGGGAACAAATGCTGACGGCCGATCTTAATACAATGCCCGAAGGGTTGGAATCGTGGAAAGCAGACATACGCAAGTATACCGTTTCTTTGCCGGGCGTTCCGGGAAAAGATACGGAAACCGAATACGGATCGCGATAATCGTCAAAAAATAATCGTTTTATCTCAAAAATATTCAAACGGATATGTCAAACATCAAATCGTTTCAAAAAGACCGGTTAACCGTCAATATTTATCCAACACGTCGCGAAATGGGATTATCCGCGGCAGTTGATGCGGCAAAAACCATCAAAGAACTGTTGTCGCAAAAATCGGAATTGAACATGATTTTTGCCGCCGCTCCCTCCCAAAACGAGTTTTTGGAAGCATTATGCACGGAACCGGGCATCGATTGGCAACGAGTCAACGCGTTTCACATGGACGAATACATCGGATTGCCGGCGGATGCACCGCAAGGATTCGGTAATTTTTTGAGAAAACGAATATTCGATAAGCTGCCTTTTCGGTCGGTGAATTATTTGAACGGAAATAATCCCGACCCCGCAAAAGAATGCGAACGTTATGAAGCATTGCTCAAGCAACATCCCGTTGATATCGTTTGCATGGGTATCGGCGAAAACGGGCATATTGCATTCAATGATCCGCACGTTGCCCGTTTTGATGATCCGAGTTTGGTAAAAATCGTCGACTTGGACGAAAAATGTCGGATGCAACAGGTAAACGACGGGTGCTTTGCCGTCATCGGCGACGTGCCGACACACGCGTTAACGTTGACGGTACCCGCTTTGATGAACGGGAAAAATTTATTTTGCATGGTTCCCGCCAAAACAAAAGCTTGGGCGGTATATCACACCATCAACGATCCCGTTTCGGAAAATATTCCCGCAACCTGTCTTCGCAACCACAAAAATGCCATATTGTACATCGATGCGGACAGCGCTTCGATGTTGTGATACGTTTTTAGCGTAAGGTTTGTCCGTTATTTTCCCGTACAGAAATTGAACAGACGCACCACATCATCTTCGTTGTTATAATCCACAGGATTTTGCTTCAGGTAATTTTCGATTTCTTTCTTTTTATCGGAAAATACTTTTGAAAATCCCGAACGATTAGCGATTCGGTACTTGCCGGAAAAATTAAGGTAATAGAGATCACTCCTTTGATAAGTGATTTCTTGGGATGCAGAATGATAACTTTGAACTCTCCCTTCAAGTCCCGCAGAAGTAATGTTTTTGGCGGAAGATAAGGCGGATTTGGTGCCATACCCTTCATAATTACTGCGCCCTGCTTCTTTGATTGTCCGTTTCACGGCCAATTCCGGATTACCGGTCGGCCCCATGGCCATAACTTCGGTATACCCTACGGAAGAATACTTAAACACGCGTTTTCCGATATAGATGGCCACAATGTCCCCTTTATTTTTTAACGCCAATGTATCGCCTTTTTCATCGATAAATTGCATTTCATCCATTAAAAGATTATAGTTCATTTTTGTTTTGGCGTCACGCCCGACCAGAAAAACACGCGCATCTTGAAATTCGGGAAATAGAAAACGTCCTCCCCCCAACAATTCATTTAATTCATCACTACCGGTTACTTCCATTTTTACCGTTTCTTGCCCGTAACCAAATACCCCGAACATCAAAACAAACACAAATAAAAAAAGTATTTTTTTCATGAGATTGTGTGTTTAAAATGATTACGGAAATATAAAAAATTTAATATTTAAAATGCAACTATTTTGTTAAAAAATAGCCGTTGGTTTCTTGTCTGCAAAATCTTTTATTCTCGCGAACACAAATATACCCTTCTGTATGTCGATACAGATAGTGTGCTAAGTTGTGATGTTTTATGGAATGCTTGCCTATTATTTTCCCGTACAGAAATTGAACAGACGTATTACATCTTCTTCATTGTTATAATCCACGGGATTCTGTTTTAGGTAATTTTCGATTTCTTTCTTTTTATCGGAAAATACCTTTGAAAATACCGAACGATTGGCGATTCGGTATTTGCCGGAAAAATTCAGGTAATAGAAATTTTTCCTTTGATAAGTGACATCTTGGGAACCCGATTTTTTGCGGTCCGGATTCATACTATGGGTGTTAAAGTCCGATAAAGTGATGTTTTTGGTGTTTAACTCCGATGAAGTGATGTTTGTTGGATTGGAAACGTCAGATGTGGTTCCGTAAGCTCCGTAATTCTTTCGACCAGCTTCTTTTATTGTTCGTTTTATTGCCAATTCCGGATTACCGGGCGGCCCCATAGCGATAACCTCGGTATACCCCACGGAAGAATACTTAAACACGCGTTTTCCGAAATAAATAGCCACAACATCCCCTTTATCCCTTAATGCCAACGTATCGCCTTTTTCATCAACAAATTGCATCTCACCTATTAAGAGATTATAGTTCATTTTTATTTGGGCGTCACGTCCAATCAAAAATACACGAGCATCTTGAAATTCGGAAAATAGAAAATGCCCTCCTTCCAACAATTCATTTAATTCATCACCACCGGTTACTTCCATTCTCACTGTTTCTTGTCCATGACCAAATATTCCAGACATTGAAACAACCACAAGTAAAAAAATATTCTTTTCATGAGATTGTATTATGTGTTAAAATGACTGCGGAAGCATAATATATTTATCTTAAAAATACAACCATTTGTAAAGCTTACATCTTTACAATCAAACAGAAAAAGAAAATTCTTTGAATTCTTGTTTCTGTTTTCTTTATGGAAGTTGTCTGTTATTTTCCGTACAGAAATTGAACAGACGAATTACATCTTCTTCGTTGTTATAATCTACGGGGTTTTGTTTCAGATAATTTTCGATTTCTTTCTTTTTATCGGAAAATACCTTTGAAAATACCGAACGATTGGCGATTCGGTATTTACCAGAAGAATTTAGGTAATAGAAATTTTCCTTTTGATAAGTGACTTTTGGGGAAACCGATTTTTGGGAACTATGGGTGTTAAAGTCCGATAAAGTGATATTTTTAGTATTTAACTCCGATGAAGTGATGTTTGTTGGGTTGGAAACGTCAGATGTGGTCCCGTAAGCTCCGTAATTCTTTCGACCGACTTCTTTTATTGTTCGTTTTATCGCCAATTCCGGATTACCGGATGGTCCCATAGCGATAACCTCGGTATACCCCACAGAAGAATATTTAAACACGCGTTTCCCGAAATAAATAGCCACAACATCCCTTTTATCCCTTAATGCTAACACATCGCCTTTTTCATCAACAAATTGCATCTCATCTATCAAGAGATTATAGTTCATTTTTATTTGGGCGTCACGTCCAATCAAAAATACACGAGCATCTTGAAATTCGGAAAATAGAAAATGTCCTCCTTCCAACAATTCATTTAATTCATCACCACCGGTTACTTCCATTCTCACTGTTTCTTGTCCATGACCAAATATTTTGAACATTGAAACAAACACAAGTAAAAAAAATATTTTTTTCATGAGATTGTGTGTTTAAAATGACTGCGGAAATGTAATGTATTTTTCTTCAAAATACAACTATTTATCAAAATAAAATAATTATTATTAAAAAACCTTGAAAAAGGCCAGTATTACCAACAAATCTTCGACAAAAGTTCATACCTTTATGGCAAAATAAAACAACCACTTAAAAAGTTTTCGTTTTTATTTTATTCATAAGAAGATTTCTTTACTCCAAAACATTAACTTAAAATATCATGTTCATCCGTAAAATTTTCTTTTTAATTTTGATTTTTACCTTGGGCTCTTGCCAAACACACGAAAAATCAAGTATTACGGTAACCGACGTGTGGTGCGAATATTTGACAAATCCGCAAGGCCTTGATGTGTTATATCCCCGATTGAGTTGGACGCTCGAAGCCGTTCGCCCGTCGGATTTCGGACAGCGTCAAACAGCGTATCGTATTCTCGTTGCAAGCACAGAAGAAATACTTGCCCGAAACGAAGGAGATTTGTGGGATTCCGGTCGGATTGTATCGGACGAAATGCAACATGTTACATACGAAGGTAAACCGCTCGTTTCCGATGAAACGTACTATTGGAAAGTTTGCGTGGAAGATGAATCGGGAGTGCAATCGAATTGGAGCAAACCGGCATATTGGACCACTGGATTATTGAACAATACCGATTGGGACGCAGAATGGATCGGTTCCGATGTTGTTTTCGATCCCGCACAACAAGATTGCAATATTCCCGACCCGTGGCTGCGGAAAAGTTTCCGATTGGATGCAAAACCGACAAAAGCCGTCATGTTTATTGCTTCGGTGGGATTTCACGAACTTTATGTTAACGGAAAAAAGATCGGAGACGATGTGCTTGCGCCCTGCGTGAGCGATCATACCAAACGGGCTCGTTACATTGCTTACGATATTGCCGAAGAACTTCAACCGGGCGAAAACGTAATTGCTCTTTGGTTGGGAACATCGTGGTCAATATTCACGCCTTACGCAACGGACGATAAACCTCAAACTCCCATGGTGATCGCGCAAGCGGATATACATACGGAGACGAAAGACTCGGAAAAAATAACCGTACGCATAGCAACAGATGCTTCGTGGAAAACGCATCCGAGTCCGAATCGACTTTCGGGAATATGGGCTGCTCACAAAATGGGTGGAGATATTTGGGATGCGAATAAAGAAATTCCCGATTGGAAGTTGGTCGGATTCGACGACAGCGATTGGAAACAAGCAACCGAGTATCATCCGAAACTGAAACTTTCGGCCCAAAAGTCAGAGAAAAATTTGTTGTTTGACGAAGTTCGACCGGTGGGTATCGAGGAACGTCCCGATGGTTCTTTTCGGGTCGATATGGGCGTGAATTTTGCCGGTTGGATGGAAATAAAAGTGAAAGGAAAACCGGGCGATCGCGTGGATTTTCTGTTTTCCGAGCGCCGGCAAAACGAAATCACTTTTGGTATAAAGAGTGCATATATCATTGGGAAATCGGGCGAAGGAACTTTTCGCAATCGATTCAACTATCATTCGGGACGATGGATTACCATTCGGGGAGTCAGACAAAAGCCGGAATTGTCGGACATTCGCGGGTGGGTGGTTCGCACGGCATACGAGCCCGCAACGACATTCGAATGTTCCGATTCGTTGCAAAATTGGATTTACGACCGAGTGCTTTGGACGTTCGAGAATCTTTCCATCGGAGGATATATTGTCGATTGTCCTCAACGCGAACGGCTGGGATACGGCGGCGATGCTCATGCCACTTCCGAAACGGGCATGTTCAACTATCGTATGGGCGCTTTCTATACTAAATGGTTGGAAGATTGGAGAGATGTGCAGGGCGTCGAGTCGATGGGCGGTCGAAAATTGGGGAACGGCATATTGCCGCATACCGCTCCGACTTATCTCGGCGGAGGTGGTCCCGCATGGGGCGGTATCTGCATCACGCTTCCGTGGTTGATGTATCAACACTACGGTGACAAGCGCGTGTTGGAAGACAATTTTCAAATGATCAAAGGTTGGTTGGGCTTTTTGGATACGCACGTGAAAGATGATCTCATGCAACGATTCGGCGGGGAATGGGATTTTCTCGGCGACTGGTTGTGGCCGAACGCCACTGCCGAGGGAATGAACAACGACAAACCCGAAACCTTGTGCCTGAACAATTGCTATCGCGTATATAATCTTCGAACGGCCGCCAAAATAGCGCGACTGATCGGCAAAACCGAAGATGCGGAACGTTGGGAAAAACAGGCGGAGATTTCGAGTCGCGCCATTCATGCGAAATTTTACGACGAAGCCGACCACAGTTATGCCGATCGATCGATGGCAAATATGGCCGCCGCATTATACGGAGAGGTCCCGCCGCCCGAACTGCGTGAAAGCATCATGAAACGCCTCGAAAAAGAAATCTTGGTGGTCCGTAAAGGACACATACACGTCGGTATAACGGGAGGCGCCATGTTGTTCAAAATTTTGCGTGAAGCGGGACGCGACGATCTGATTTATTCGATGACTTCGCAGACCGATTATCCGGGTTGGGGATA
>JAVBNP010000300.1:0-20669 GCA_031551455.1 Bacteroidales bacterium
GAGGTTGAGAGACTGTTTCGACGAATCAAAAGATTCAGAAGGGTCTTCACTCGTTACGAAAAAACGGATATAATGTATATCGCATTTGTTATGTATGCTTTAATTATAGATTATATAAAATAGTGTTAACACGTCCTAAAAGTTTAAGGTTTAAAGTGCTGTTTTTTGTCCACAAATTACACAAATACTAAATGAAGACCGTAAGATCGTAAGACATGTAAGATTGTAAGAAGATAAAAGTCCGTGAAGATCCGCTTAATCTGTGCCATCCGCGTTCCATGAATCAAAAATCATCATTCAAAAATCAAAAATGCTTCTGTCGCAATACATCCGAATGCTCGAAGAGGCGGGCGAACTAATCCGCATTCGCGAATTTGTCGATCCCGTATTGGAAATCGCCGAAATTAACGATCGTTTCTGTAAACAACCCAGCGGAGGCAAAGCGTTGCTGTTCGAAAACACCGGAACCGATTTTCCCGTGCTGACCAATGCAATGGGCTCTGAACGGAGAATTTGCGCGGCACTGGGCGTATCGCAATTGGACGAGGCGGCCGCACTCATCGAAAAACTTTTCAAGGACATTACGACTCCGCAAAAAGATTGGCGCAACAAGCTCAAATTGTTGAAAGAATTGGGTCGTGTTTCATCTTGGATGCCCCGCACCATCAACGGTCGCGGTGCTTGTCAGGAAGTTGTTCACCGCAACCCCGATCTCGGCATTCTTCCCGTTTTGAAATGTTGGCCCGCCGACGGCGGTCGTTTCGTTACCCTGCCGATGGTTCACACCAAAGATCCATACACGGGCATTCGCAACGTGGGAATGTACCGTATGCAAGTGACCGGCCCCGACGAAACGGGAATGCATTGGCATCGGCACAAAACCGGAGCGCGTCATTATCGCGAATATAAGGCTTTGGGCCGACAAATGCCCGTTGCTGTTGCCTTGGGCGGCGACCCCGCATACATTTATTCGGCCACCGCGCCGCTTCCCGACAATATCGACGAATATATCCTTGCGGGATTTCTTCGCCGCAAACGAGTGGAATTGGTGCGATGTGTCACGCAGGACATCGAAGTCCCCGCCGATGCCGACATCGTTATCGAAGGTTACGTCGATCCCGCGGAAGATTTGTTTCTCGAAGGCCCGTTCGGCGATCACACCGGATTTTATTCGTTGGCCGACATGTATCCGCGGTTTCATGTTACCTGCATCACACATCGCAGAGACGCCGTATATCCCGCTACCGTCGTGGGTATTCCGCCGCTAGAAGACGCAGGGCTCGAAATAGCGAGCGAACGTATTGTCTTGACACCGATCAAATTGGCCTTGCGTCCCGTAGTTCGCGACTTGAATATGCCCGTCGCGGGTGTGGCGCATAATCTTACATTGCTGCAAATCGACAAAAGCTATCCGGGGCAAGGCCACAAAACCATCCATTCACTTTGGGGCGCGGGACAAATGATGCTCAATAAAATCATGTTGGTGACCGACATTCCCGTCGACGATTATCGAGAGTTGGCACGGCAAACGCTTGCACGAATCGATTTTCGCACCGATCTCCTTTTCGGGAAAGGTCCGTTGGACGTGCTCGATCACAGTTCGCCCTGTTTCGCTTTCGGAAGCAAATTGGGAATCGACGTCACCGCAAAACTGCCGGAAGAATCTGAAAGATTTGAGATTCAAAATTCAAAATTCAAAATTAACTTCGTTGAGCTCGCAAGCTCGGTTCAAAACTCAAAATTTAACATTCAAGATTATCCCGAAATAACGAATGTTAATTTGCGTCTTACGGAAGAAAATATTCCCGTAGCAATATTGGCGGTACACGAGCCGAGTGCAAAACTTTCGGCCGATCTTCGCCGACGATTGCTCGATGACGAAGAGTTGACATCCGTAAAAGTATTCCTGCTGTTGGATGATACGGCTGATATTCACGATTTAAATACCGTTGTGTGGCTTGCTTGCGCCAACATCGATCCCGAACGCGATATCACGATTTCCGAAAACGGGCGCCAAATCATTGTCGACGCCTGCATGAAATATCCGACGACATACGGATTCGAGCGCAAATGGCCCAATCCGGTCACCGCATCGGAAACGACCATTGCCGCTGTCGATCAAAACCAGACAAGTTTTGAAGCCGGAAATTTGATACCTTCGCCGTCCCTAAAATTTCTGAAAATGAAAAAGGGCGATGGGGCTGTGGCGGATGCTTAGTTTTTCAATTATTCCGCCGCCGGAGCATTTGTGCCGGCACCGATTCGTTTCAATCAAAAATCATCAATCGAAAATCAAAAATTGACTGTCTCTTTCCATACATTGGGTTGCAAATTGAACTTTGCGGAAACCTCCACCATCGGCAGACTGTTTGCCGAAAACGGCTACGATAAAGTCGATTTCGGAAAACCGTCCGACGTGGTGGTCATCAATTCGTGCACCGTTACGGGACAAGCCGATCGTAAATGTAGGCAGGCCATCAGCAAAGCGGTGAAAACATCACCCGACGCCGTTGTTGTGGTGGTCGGATGCTTTGCCGAACTGAAAGCCGAAGAAATAGGCAACATGCCGGGCGTCGACTTGGTGCTGGGCAACAAAGACAAGTTCAACATCATCGATCGCATCAACAAACTGAAAGACATCGAACCGGAAACGCCCGCATGCGGCAGCGATGCATATCGACAATTTTTCGCTTCATATTCGCTTTTCGACCGTACCCGTTCGTATCTGAAAGTACAAGACGGATGCGACTATCACTGCACTTATTGCACCATCCCGAAAGCGCGCGGCAACAGCCGCAATGCACCTGTGGCAGATATTGTCCGGCAAGCCGAAGCGATTGCCGAAAGCGGTGTTCGCGAAATCGTGCTGACGGGCGTGAACATCGGCGATTTCGGAAAAACGACGGGCGAAACGTTCGTGCAACTGCTGCGGGCGTTGGACACCGTCGAACCGCTCGACCGTATCCGCATCGGGTCGGTGGAACCGAATCTGATCACCGAAGAAATCATCGCTTTGATGGCCGATTCACGAAAATTGGCCGCACATTTTCATGTACCGCTGCAATCGGGCTGCAATCGCATTCTGGGATTGATGGCCCGCCGCTATCGGCGCGAACTGTTTGCCGAAAAAACGGCACTCATTCACCGTTACATTCCTCATGCAGCCGTTGCCGCCGACGTCATTGTCGGTTTTCCCGGCGAAACGGACGACGATTTTGAAGATACCCGCGCGTTCATCGAAAGTCTCAATTTGGCTTACCTACACGTCTTTACTTATTCCGAGCGTCCCGACACGAAAGCTATTCTGATGCCATACAAAGTAAAACACGCCGATGCCGAGCATCGCAGCAAAATATTATTGGAATTGTCGGAAACAAAAAGGCGGAAATTTTACGAAAAACACATCGGACAAACCCTTGACGTGCTTTTCGAGCGACGCGAAAAAGGCGGCGTAATGACGGGCTTTACCGATAACTATATCAAAACGGAAGCGCCGTACGACGTCCGCATGATCGGAAAATGCGTCGCGGTGACGCTCAAAGATATCGGTGAATCGGGAAACGTGATAGGAAAGGTGTCAATCCCGACAAGGTGCATTTAACTTCGTTGAGGGCTTCGCCGTTCAAATTGTCACTTTTCCGGAATGACCTAACAGGTTTTAAAAACCCGATAGGATATTTGGTGCGACAATTTGAATTGCACCCTCCCGACATGGTAAATTTAACCTTAAACTTATTTTTCGTACTTTTGCGCCCGTTTATCGAATTCGGCATGCGGTCGACAAATTAACGCATCATTATCTTGTGGTCGCAACGGTTTTCGGAAATAGTTATCATTCGTCATCAACAAAGTAAATGGTTTCGGTCAATCAATTAACCGTATCGTTCAGCGGTACGGATTTGTTCAACAACATCACCTTTTTGGTCAATCCGCGCGACAGAATCGGGTTGGTCGGGAAAAACGGCGCGGGTAAATCCACGTTGTTGAAAATCTTTGCGGGTTTGCAGGAAGCGACTTCCGGAACCGTTACCATACCGCAGGACACGGAAATCGGATATTTACCGCAACAGATGGTTCACCAAAGCGGCAGAACGGTGATGGAAGAAACGCGAACGGCTTTCGATCGCGTGTTGAGTCTGTTGCGTGAGACGGAACGCATCAATGCCGAAATATCCGAACGCACCGACTACGAATCGGATGCCTATCTGGATTTGATTCATCGGTTGACCGAAGTAAACGAACGTTATGAAATGCTCGGAGGCGCCGAAATGGATGCCGACGTTGAAAAAACATTGATCGGTCTGGGATTTTTGCCGTCGGACTTCGACCGACAAACGACCGAACTGAGCGGCGGCTGGCGCATGCGCATCGAGCTGGCCAAAATATTGCTTCGGCGGCCGCAGGTGTTGTTGCTCGACGAACCGACCAATCATTTGGACATCGAGTCGATTCGATGGCTCGAAAATTATTTGAACGATTTTCCGGGAGCGGTGGTATTGGTTTCGCACGACCGTGCTTTTCTCGATAACGTAACGCTGCGTACCGTAGAAATATCGTTGGGAAAAATCTACGATTACAAAGCGCCTTACACGAAATATCTCGATTTGCGGAAGGAGTTTCGCGAACAACAGTTGGCAGCTTATCGCAATCAGCAAAAAATGATTCGGGATACGGAAGATTTTATCGAGCGATTTCGCTACAAGGCAACTAAAGCCGTGCAGGTACAGTCGCGTATCAAGCAATTGGACAAGGTGGAACGCATCGAAGTGGACGAAGAAGATTTATCGGCCATCCACGTAAAGTTTCCTCCGGCGCCCCGTTCGGGCACCATCGTCGTGGAAACGGAATCGCTGGTGAAACGATATGGACCGAAAACGATTCTCGACAGTATCGATTTTATCATCGAACGCGGTGAAAAAGTTGCTTTTGCGGGAAAAAACGGCGAAGGAAAGTCCACGCTTTCGAAAGTAATCATGGGTGAGGTACCGTATGAAGGCGGCACCGTCAAAATCGGACACAACGTAACCATCGGTTATTTTGCGCAGAATCAAGATGAGATCATGGATGAAAACCTAACGGTTTTCGAAACGATTGATCGGGTTGCCGTGGGTGATATTCGCACGAAAATGCGCGATTTGCTCGGTGCGTTCTTGTTCCGCGGCGACGACGTCGACAAAAAGGTAAAAGTGCTGTCGGGCGGCGAACGTTCGCGGCTGGCTTTGGTCAAGTTGCTTCTCGAGCCTTACAACTTGTTGCTTCTCGACGAACCGACCAATCACTTGGACATTCGTTCGAAAGATATTCTCAAACAAGCGTTGTTGAAGTACGACGGAACATTGATCGTGGTGTCGCACGATCGCGATTTTCTCGACGGATTGGTCGACAAGGTATACGAATTTCGCGATAAAAAGATAAAAGAATATATCGGCGGCATATACGAGTTTCTTCAAAAGAAAAACATTGATTCGTTGCAGGAATTGAATCGCAAAACAAAACCGTCGATTCCGGAAAAACCGTTGACCGAAACGGCTAAAGAACCGAAAGATTCGAAAGAGAATTACCTTGAAAAAAAGGATCGGGACCGACAAGTCCGAAAAGCGGAAACCCGAGTGTCCGATGTGGAGGCTCGGATAAGCCGTATCGAACGCGAAATGGAAACGACAGAGCATTTGTTGGCCGTCCCCGAACATATCGATACCGACGACCTCGAAAAAATGTCGGCTCGTTATCACGAATTGCAACAAAACCTTGAAGAAGCAATGATTGAATGGGAACAGCTGACAACGGAATTGGAAGGATTGAAGAAATGAAATTCGTTTCCGTATTTTTTCGGCATGTTTCTTGCGTATTTTTACCTTTTCACATTCATAAACCGCTGATGCATCGACCTCTGTTATACGTGACGTTTTTTTTGTTGCTCTGCTTGAACCTGTCCGCACAGAATAAACGTTTTACCGTCAGCGGGAACATTACCGACAGTTCCACGGGAGAAGACCTGATCGGAGCAACAGTGTACGTCGAAGAATTGAAAACGGGAACGTCCGCCAATGCTTACGGATTTTATTCCCTCAGTTTACCCGAAGGAAAATATCGACTTTTGTTTTCTTTTGTGGGTTATGTAGCCCATAAAACGGAAATTGATCTGAAAAAAAACGAAAAAATCAACGTTCGCTTGGAATCTTCCTCCAAAGAACTGGACGAAGTGGTGGTATCGGCCGAAGGAAGAAATGCCAACGTGTCGCGTACCGAGATGAGCGTGGAACGGCTTTCGATGCAAACAATCAAACGTATTCCCGCATTAATGGGCGAGGTGGATGTCATCAAAGCCATTCAGCTATTGCCGGGCGTGCAATCTACCGCCGAAGGATCGTCGGGATTCAGCGTTCGCGGAGGCAGTCACGACCAAAATCTGATCCTGCTCGACGAAGCTACCGTGTACAATGCGTCTCACTTGATGGGTTTCTTTTCGGTATTCAACAACGACGCCGTTAAGGATGTCAAACTCTACAAAGGCGATATTCCGGCAAGTTTCGGCGGACGTTTGGCTTCGTTGCTCGACATTCGAACCAAAGACGGCAACAATCAACGATTTTCCGCAACGGGCGGCATCGGCACCATTTCGAGCCGTATCACGCTCGAAGGACCGATGTTTACCGACAAACTGAGTTATTTGTTGTCGGGCAGACGCACGTATGCGGATGTGTTTCTGGCGCTTTCCAATGAGGAAGATTTGCGCCAATCGACGCTTTATTTCTACGATATGAACGGTAAATTGAATTACCGAATCAACGAGAACAATCGCATTTTTTTTGCCGCGTACTTGGGTCGCGACAAATTCGGAACCAATTTCGCGGGGATGGATTTCGGTAATCAAACGCTCAGTTTGCGATGGAATCATGTTTTTTCGCCCCGATTGTTTTCCAACTTCACCTTTATCGGCAGTTTCTACGATTATTATTTGAAAACCGAACTCAGCGAGCAGGTGTCCATGGATTGGAAATCGAAGATGCGTGATTTCGGCTTCAAATCCGATTTTTCGTATCATCTGAATCCGAACAACAACATGAAGTTCGGCTACCATTTGACGTATCATGATTTTTCGCCGGGCGAAGGCGGCGGCGTGGGCAGTCAATCAATCATTGCCCGATTTGCCGAGCCTCGGAATTATGCGTTGGAACATGCCTTGTTCATTGCCAACGAAAGTAAGATCGGTAACAAAATAACCGTCAAATACGGATTGCGTTATACGCTTTTCCAAAATATCGGTAACGGCGAACAAACCTATATTTTGGAAGATTATGCCGTGAAGGATTCGGCAACCTATACCCGCGGAAAAGTGTATCACAATATCGGACGATGGGAACCCCGCTTGGGTTTCGTATACGAGATCAACGAAGCCAACTCCGTCAAAGGAAGTTATTCGCGTACGGCGCAATTCATACAATTGGCGTCCAACTCGGCCGCGGGATCGCCCTTGGATGTCTGGTTTCAGTCGTCGCCCAACATCAAACCGCAATTATGTGATCAATATGCCGCGGGATATTTCAGAAATTTTTTCGACAACATGTTCGAGACCTCCGTTGAGTTTTATTACAAAAATATGAAGGACGTGATCGATTTCAAAGATCACGCTGAACTGATGGGTAATTCCGATCTCGAACAAGAAGTGCGTTTCGGGAAAGGCAAAGCGTACGGCATCGAATTGATGGTGCGTAAAAATGAAGGGAAATTAAACGGATGGGTGAGTTACACCTACGCAAAAGCCAAGCGTCAAGTCGACGACATTAACGACGGAAATTGGTATCGTTCCCCGTTCGATAAACCGAACAACATATCGATCGTGCTCAACTACGAATTATCCAAACAATGGGTGATATCGGCCAATTGGGTCTATGCAAGCGGCATGCCCGTTACGTATCCGACGGGACGCTACGAAATCGAAGGTCGTTACGTTCCCGTGTATTCCGGACGAAACGAGTATCGTTATCCCGCCTATCATCGACTCGATCTTTCGGCCACATGGGCATTCAAGAGCAAACCGGGAAAACGCTTTAAAAGCGAACTGAACTTCTCGTTATACAACGCTTACGGACGACACAACCCGTGGACAATTACATTCCGTCAAGAAAAAGACAACCCCGACAAAACATACGCCGAAATGGTGTATCTTTTCTCGTTTGTCCCGTCAATTACCTATAATTTCTCGTTTTAGGGCAAAGCCGACCAGTCGGCATCAATGCTTCTTTTCGGACAAAAATCGTTCCGCATCGATGGCCGCCATGCATCCGCTTCCCGCCGCCGTCACGGCTTGTCGATACACCGGATCTTGAACGTCGCCGCAAGCAAACACGCCTTCGACGTTGGTTTTGGATGTTCCGGGAACGGTTTTAATGTATCCGTTTTCATCCGTGTCGATCCGGGGAGCAAATAACTCGGAATTGGGATGATGTCCGATGGCAAGGAAAAATCCGTCGATATCCAATTTTCTGTCGCCAGTTTCGGTTGACAGTAATACGCCCGATACGGTTTTGTCGCCCAATACTTCCTTGGTTTGCGTTTTCCAAAGAATTTCGATGTTTGGTGTATCGAATACTCTTTGCTGCATCGCCTTGGAAGCGCGAAACACGTCGCGACGCACGATCATGTAAACTTTTTTGCACAATCCCGCCAAATACAACGCTTCTTCGCAAGCCGTATCGCCGCCGCCAACAACGGCAATATCCTTGCCGCGATAAAAAAATCCGTCGCAAGTGGCACAGGCGGATACACCATACCCTTTGAATTTTTCTTCGGACGGCAATCCGAGATATTTGGCCGTGGCGCCGGTGGCAATAATCAGCGTTTCGGTTTCCAATTGATGCTCGCCGTCAATGGTTACCCGAAACGGCCGACGGCTCAAATCGACTTCCGAAACAACACCGAAACGAACATCGGTGCCGAAACGTTCTGCTTGTTTTTGAAGATCTTCCATCATTAACGGCCCGGTGACGCCTTCGGGATAACCCGGAAAATTTTCGATTTCGGTGGTGGTGGTTAACTGCCCGCCCGGTTGCAATCCGGTATAAACGATCGGCGAAAGGTTGGCACGCGCCGCATATACGGCTGCCGTGTATCCTGCGGGGCCGGAACCGATGATCAAGCATTTAACTTTTTCGGGATTCGAATTTTCAGACATAATAATTATCGTTGATAAGTGATTCAATCAATCCCGAATTTGAAATGTGTTTCGGGAGGAATATGATACAAAGATACAAAAAACATCCGAGTTTCGGTATGATGTCGTAATGGCGGACAATCACTCGTTATCGATTAATTCCGTACCTTTGCCGCATGAATAAAAAAACGGGATTACAAGCTTTTTTTCTGTCAGCCGTTCTGATATTGATCATGGGGTGGGCTACATGGGATGAACACGCACGCGGAAGCGAACATGCGTACACGATGTTCTACGATAACGTGTGGTTCACGCTGTTGTGGGTATTGTTTGCCACCGTTGCCTGTTATTACATCATGTCCGTCGTTCTTTACAAGCGACTGTCCGTTTTTTTGTTGCACGTCGCATTTCTCGTCATTCTGTCGGGAGCATTGATCACCCGATTGACGGGTAAAACCGGACAAATACATCTGCGCGAAAATCACCCGCCGATATCATCCTTTGTCGACGACGGAACGCTTCGCGAAGCAAATTTTCCGTTTTCGCTGTCGTTAAAATCGTTTGAAATTGAATATTATCCGGGAACCACGGCGCGCGCCGATTACGCCAGTATCGTGGAAGTAACGGATACCCGATCGGGAAACCGTTTCGAACGGGAAATATCCATGAACAACATCCTTCGTTACAAAAACTTCCGTTTTTACCAATCGGATTTCGACGAAGACATGCGGGGTTCGGTGCTGAGCGTCAGTTACGATCCTTGGGGCATATCGTTATCGTACCTCGGTTATTTTCTAATGTTCTTTTCGATGCTTTTTGTCCTTTTCGACAAGCGGGAACGGTTCCGATTCCTTTTGAAAAAATTGGCGCAAAAACCGGTGTTGCTTGCCTTGCTCCTCTTTATTCCTTTCTCGGGACAAGCGGAATCGTTAATGACACGCGATTCGTTGACTTTAAGTCCGCAATCGGCCGAGCGCTTGGGTTCGCTTCAAGTCGATTATCACGGGCGAATTTGCCCCGTTCAAACATTGGCAAACGATTTTACCGCCAAATTGACGGGAAAAACCCGATATCATGATGCATCGGGCGAACAAGTGTTTTTCGGATGGTTATTTTTCCCCGAAAAATGGAAAAAAGTACCGATGTTCGAGATCAAAAGCGACGAATTGAAAAAAAACATCGGCACTTCGGGAAAAGCTTGTTTTGAAGATTTTTTTGACGGCCGCCGATACAAACTGCAATCTTATCTCTCGGGGCACGGTTCCGCCCGCCCGCAAGGCGCGGAAAAAGAAGCGCTCAAATTAAACGACAAAATTCAACTCCTTTACGGAATGGTTGTCGACGGTTATTTGCTCAATTTCTTCCCGCTGCCCGACCGAAACGGACAAATTCATTGGTACACGCCGAACACTTCGTTGCCGGAAAACACCTCTTCGGCCGACAGTTTATTCGTGCGGCGTTTTTTGATCGATTACAAAAAAACGATTCTCGAAAACAATGCAACCGGCGCGGCGGAATTGGTCGATCGGTTGGCGGCGTTTCAACGAACAAACGTTGGCACGGCGCTCCCTTCCGATACCCGAGTGACGGTCGAACGTTTTTACAACCGCATCGATATCTTTTCACTGCTGTTTAAAATATGTTTAACGCTCGGAGGCGTTGCATTACTGTTGTTCATTCTCGGTACGGCGCACAATCAAACATATCCCCGTGCGGAAAGGATTTTTTACGGTTTGCTTTGGGCGGTTTTCATCGTTGCAACAATCGGATTGGCCATGCGGGCATACATCGGAGGACGTCTCCCGTTGAGCAACGGCTACGAAACCATGCTTTTGTTGGCATGGATCGGTCTTCTGACAGGCGTTCTCGCACGACGCTATTCGTTTTTGATAGCCGTTTTCGGATTTCTGTTATCGGGATTTACCTTGTTGGTAGCCCGCATCAGCTCAATGGACCCGCAAATAACTCCGTTGATGCCCGTGTTGCAATCGCCTTTGTTGAGCATTCACGTGCTCACCATCATGGTATCGTACGGATTGTGCGGCTTTATGGCGCTCAACAGCCTTACTGCACTAATTGTTCGATTTTTCGGCGGGAAAAGAATCGATAAAACGGCTTACGTCGAACGGATGAAAGAAACCTGCGAATTATTCATGTTCCCCGCCACGTTTTTGATGGGAGCGGGAATATTTATCGGCGCCATTTGGGCCAACGTTTCGTGGGGCCGTTATTGGGGTTGGGATCCCAAAGAAGTTTGGGCATTGATCACATTTATGTTAATGAGTTTCACTTTTCACGGAAAAACACTGAGTTGGTTCCGTAAACCGCTGTTCTATCATATTTTCGTACTAATTATTTTCTTGGCCGTATTGATGACGTATTTCGGCGTCAACTACATTCTCGGCGGTAAGCACAGTTACGCAGGATAGCGAATTCGTATCCGGTCGGGATGAACTTTCCCGCTTCCGACGCGTTACAAAAACATCATGACCGAAATTTTCGGCGTTTCATGGTTTTGCTTTGCATAAAACCTGTCAAGTTTTTGAAAACTAACAGGTTTAGCGGGTTTTAATTTTGTAATTATTTATCGGAATCCTTTTAACGATGATGTTTCGATATACGGCGATCATTCTTGCAACATGTTGGTGCATGTCGGCAATTGCCGAAACCGACGGCAAATTGCATTACGGAGGACAACTTTCCGGATGGGGACAATATGCTCCCGACCAGCCTTACAGCCTGTTGTTCGGAGGACGATATATTCCCGAATTGCGTTACGCAAAGTCGCTTTTTTCCGATACGCAGACGTTAAGCGTGCTTGCTTCGTTAAACATATACGGAACAACCGCCACGGCTGACTTTGACAGCACGAGTAACGACGGAAAAATCAAACCGTATCGACTTTATGCCGCATGGGCGTTTAAAAACTTCACGTTAAAGGGCGGATTACAGGAATTGCGTTTCGGGGAAGCGCAAATGTTTCGTTCCACGGCATGGTTCGATCGTACAGATCCGCGCGACCCGTTGCAAATTTCCGACGGGGTTTGGGGATTGACGGGCCGTTATTTTATCCCGCGAACCAAATTGAACCTTTGGCTGTGGCTTCTTTACGGGAACAAAGATGCCAAAGGAACGGACTTTTTTCCGACCAATCAAAGCATTCCCGAAGCAGGCGGACGACTTCAATGGAGATATCCGCTCGGCAACTTCGGATTTTCGTATCATTTTCGCAGGGTAAACACCGAAGATTTGGACATTCAATACGCTTGGGTTCCCGAACATCGATTCGGCCTCGACGCCAAATTTGATTGGCGTGTCGGTGTTTCCGTGGAAGCATCCAGCATTCATTTAGCGGAAGATATTGATATGTACACGCATCAATCCATGGCGACATTGGGTTTGGATTATACGTTTAAGCTCGGCAAAGGATTGAAAACCGTTTTCGAACAATTCGTATCATCGCTTAACAAGCAAACCTTCATGTTCGACAATTCCGTTACATTGTCGGGCCTGTCGTTGGCATATCCTTTTACTGATGCGGACGACTTGAACTACATGTTTTATTACGATTGGACGCACCAAAAAACATACAATTACATAAAATGGTCGCATCGATTCCGCTATCTGACGTTACATACGATGGCTTTTTGGAATCCGATAATATATGAATTCGATCGCATTGAAGCTTTTGCCCGCGAACACATGCTCGGGAAAGGAATACAATTGATGCTTGTGTGGAACCATTGATTCGTGATATCGTAAGATGTTTTTAATCAAAACCTATCGGGTTTTCGAAACCCGATAGGTTTCTCTACGGATTTCTTACAAAGCCCGTCAAAATCTTACACCGGAAAAACCGCATCAATAATTGTTGGTTATCAATGGCAATGTCTTGTATCTTTGCGGTTCAAAAAATATCCCGTTAAATGAATCCGTTTCGATTTTTCGATCTCAACGGCGAGGAAAAACGTCTTTTTCTCGAAGCCGCATACGAAACATTATCGGCGCGCATCGTTACGACTGTTTGCGGCATGCGGAGATACGCTCCCCGCTTGGGGCAAAACGGAACGGAAACGGAAACGATCGAATTCGATCCGGAAAGAAAAGACCGGGTATTACGAATCAAAGCGGCTTTGGCTCGATGCCGCCACCTTATTTGGGCGCGAAAATGTTTGGCGGAATCCGTTGCGGCCAAACGAATGCTTGATCGACGAGGCATTCCGGCCACATTGTATTTGGGTGTGGCCAAGGACGATAAAGGGAAAATGACGGCACACGCATGGCTTCGAAGCGGCAACGTATGGGTTACCGGCGGTCGCAACCGTCACAAATTTACGGTGGTGGGATTTTTTTCTTAATTGACGGGAGAATTGTCGATGTATACCTCCAAACCGTCGTACGCCAATTGAACATTCGGCGGTAATTCGGCTTGCACTTCGTGATGAAATCCCATTTGGTGGCTGATGTGCGTGATAAATGCCCGTCGAGGTTTCAGTTCTTCGATTAAATCCAAAGCTTCCCGCAAAGTAAAATGCGACAGATGCGATTCTTTACGCAAGCCGTTCACCACAAGACAATCCAATCCGCGTAACTTTTCTTTTTCCTTATCAGCAATGGCGTTGACATCGGTCAGATAAGCCAACCGGCCGATACGAAAACCCAATACGGGAAGTTTCAGGTGCATAGCCCTCACGGGAATTACCGGTATATCGTCAATCGCAAACGGTTCTTCGGAAATAATGTGAATATTCAATTGAGGGACTCCGGGATATTTCCGATCGGAAAAAACATAGGAAAACTCTTGTTGTAAAACCTCCCGCACTCGTTCCTCGGCATAAATATCCATCGGACGTTGCATGACATAATTGTATGCCCGCACGTCGTCCAATCCCGCCGTATGATCTTTGTGTCCGTGCGTAAACAAAATGGCATCCAATCGTTTGACGTCGGCACGTAACATCTGCTGACGAAAATCGGGTCCCGAATCAATCAAAATATTTTTTTCGCCGATACACAACAATACCGAACTTCTCAATCGTTTGTCGTGCGAATCGTCGGATGCGCATACCTCGCAGGGACAAGCAATCACCGGAACGCCTTGCGAAGTGCCAGTACCCAAAAACAACAACTTGATGTCATTCGATTTTTGACCTTTTATCAAAGCATCCGAATTTTTATTCGTTTATGAAATATACGGCATGACAAGCTGCCACACCTGCCGTTTCGGTGCGCAGTCTACTCGACCCCAAGCTGATGCCGATAAATCCCTGCATCAATGCCGTTTCGACTTCGCTCGGCGAAAAATCGCCTTCGGGACCTATGGCAATTACCGCATTTTGTCCGGCTCGATATACCGCTTTCAGCGATTGCTTGTCTCCTTCACCGCAATATGCGATGAATCCGTTGCCGTTAACGGTTTTTATCCAATCGTCAAAAGATACCATACCGTTCAATCGTGGCAAATATGCTTTTTTCGACTGTTTCATGGCGGCAATCATGATCCGTCGAATACGATCCGGCTGAATTTGTTTCCGTTCAGAACGTTCGCAAAGCAACGGAGTAATTTCGTCAATTCCGATTTCGACCGATTTTTCGACAAACCATTCGAAACGATCGATATTTTTTGTCGGAGCAACGGCCATGTGCAATGTATAGGGCCGTTTACCATATTCCCGTTGTTCCTCGATCACTTCCGCCACGCATTGCTTATGATGCGGATCGGTTATTTTCGTACGATACCAACCGCCTCGTCCGTCGACGAGCGTTATTTCGTCACCCGCTTTCAATCGCAATACACGCACGGCATGCCCCGACTCTTCTTCGTTCAAAGTGTATGTTTTTCCCTCGATGTCGGGCGTAAAAAAAATCATCGGAATATCTTATTTTGTATATCAACAGACCTATTAGGTTTCAAAAAACCGATAGGTCTCGAACCACAATATACCTATCGGATTTTTGAAACCCAATAGGTATTGAACCGTTACCGTAAACCCGGATTGACAAAATGTTTATTCGGATCAACGCAAATTTATTTTTGGTTGATCAATTCGCTTATCTCGCTTAAATGCAGCTCAAAATGACGCAAATAATCAACAATCATTGCCTTTAACGACACTTCTTTACCCAACGCGTTAATCCATAAATTATCCAACTTGGCTTCATTCACGTTATTTATCACGTGAACGATATGACGGTTGGAATATTTCCAAAGTTGGACCAAATCGTTCCAATTTTCCGCTTGATAATTTTGAATGGCAATCCATCGGTCGTTATTTCCGAAATTTGCATAATCGGGAAAAATCAAAGGACTCGGTTGATATTGCAGGTGAACGATCCGATGCGTATTGTTCGAAGCCGAATCGACCATGTGTCCCACGATTTGCTTAATCGTTCTGTTTTGTCCGTTTCGGCGCATCGTGATCACATTCTCGGGCAACGCCGATAATTTCGGCTCCCATTCGTCGATCAACCGTAATAACGCTTGGTTGTTGATTTCAAATTCTTCCATGTCAACTACGGATTAGTTTCTCTTGCTCATCGGAATGAAGCTCGTTGGCGTATTCACGTTCTTATAAGCCGGCCGAATAATGCGTTTGCTCGAGAAATTGAGCTCTTCGATGCGATGCGCGGTCCAACCCGCAATGCGTGACATGGCAAACAACGGAGTGAACACTTCGGGCGGCAAGCCGATCATTTCGTACACAAACCCCGAATAAAAATCGACATTGGCGCAAACCCTTTTGTTTACTTTGTTGCCTTTGAATTCCATAAACGTATTCACGGCAACCTCCTCAAGCAGCGTGAGGAAATTAAATTCTTTTTCGCGATTTTTTTCTTTGGCCAAGTCCCGCGCCATTGTTTTCAACACTTCGGCACGCGGATCGGAAATCGTATATACGGCATGTCCTATTCCGTAAATCTTTCCGGAACGATTATAAGCCTCCTTATTCAATATCTTTTTTAAGTATGCGCTAACTTCTTCGCGATTTTCCCAATCATTGACATTTTCCTTCAAATGGTTGAACATGGCGATCACTTGAAGATTGGCGCCCCCGTGCAACGGTCCCTTCAACGAACCGATGGCGGCCGCGATGGACGAATAGGTGTCGGTACCCGACGAACTCGTCACGCGAACGGTAAACGTGGAATTATTTCCTCCGCCGTGTTCAGCATGAAGTATCAGCAATAAATCGAGTATTTTGACATCCAATTCGGTGTAGCGTCGCGGTCCTTTGAGCATGAACAAAAAATTCTCGGCAATCGACACGTCTTCTTTCGGATGACGAATGTGCAACGATCTTCCGTACGCGCTGTGTCGCATGATATTGTATGCGTAAGCGATGATCGTGGGAAATTTCGCAATCAGATCGATGGATTGTCGCATGAGGTTTTCGCGCGACGTATCGTCCGGATTTTCGTCGAACGTATACATTTCCAGTACCGTGCGGGCAAGAATATTCATGATGTTGCTGCCTTCAAGATCAATAATGCTCATCTTGATCTTATGTTCCAACGGCAAAGCGCGATTCAGCATGTCGCAGAAAACATTCAATTCTTCTTGGTCGGGCAAGTATCCGGAAAGCAGCAAAAACACCGTTTCCTCGAAACCCAAGCGCGTTTCGGTTTGCAACCCTTTCACCAAATCTTCCACATCGATGCCCCGATACAACAAACGTCCCGGAATGGCTTTCAATCCTTCTTCCGTACGTTCGTATCCCACAACGTCACCGATTTTGGTCAAACCCACCAGCACGCCCGAATGATCCTCATTACGCAAACCGCGTTTAACATTGTATTGCTTGAAAAGGTCCTCGTCTATCCGACTGGTGTTCTTAATGGATTCGGACAGTTTATATAACATATACTCGTTTTTCATGATTCCTTCATTTAATCGTTTTTACGCCGACGTTTCGCAATCGCCCGGCAGATACCGCAAAGGTACAAAAAATAGCGAACCGACGTTCCGTATTTTGTCCCGAAACGGAACAAGCATTTTGTCTAATTTATTTATCTTTGTCGAATAACTCATCACTCGAAATAATATGAAACAATCGATATTGTTTTTATGTTGCATTTTACCGGCGCATTTTGCGTTCGCGCAATCTCCGATCGCCGTGCAGCCGTATCTGCAAAATCCTTCGGAAAACGGAATAACCGTCATGTGGAGGACTTCGGAACCCGCTTGCGCTTGGGTGGAGTACGGCACCGACACAACCCGACTAAACGTTGCGAGAGTCGTGGAAAACGGAATCGTTTTGGCAAATGTAACCAAGCATAAAGTTCGAATCGACGGATTAATTCCCAACCAAAAGTATTATTATCGCGTCTGCTCGCAAAAAGCACTGGTTTTCGGAGGATACGACAAAAAATTCGATAAAACGGTAAAATCGTCGTTCCGGTTGTTCACCACGCCGGGAAAACACGGGAAGGATTTCACTTGCGTCATTTTCAACGATCTGCACAGCAATTTACCGCTTTTCGATAAGCTGGTGAAACAATTGAAGAATGTTCGTCACGATTTTGCCGTATTCAACGGCGATTGCTTTAATGATCCATCTTCGGAGGAACACGAATTGGGGCTTTTAATGCATTACAACGCGGCAATGAATGCTTCGAACGTTCCGGTTTTTTATCTGCGCGGCAATCACGAAATACGCGGAGTCTATGCTTTGGGATGGCCCGGCTTATTCGACTGGGCGAACAACAAACCGTACTCCTCGTTTTCGTTCGGAGATACGCGTTTCGTTCTCTTGGACAACGGTGAAGACAAAAACGACGGACATGTCGAATATTTTAATTTGACCGATTTTTCCGATTTTCGCGAAAAAGAAACCGCTTGGCTGCAATCAGAAGTGATCTCTCCGGAATTCAAAAACGCAAATCGCAAGATATTGATCCAACACATCCCGATTTACGCTTGGGAAAACATTTATGATCCCGGATTTATTCCGGGCAAAGAATTGTTTGATCCCATTTACCAAAGAACCCGTTTTGATATCAATATTACGGGACATTTGCATCAATTCGGGTTTTATCCCGTAGGCAAATCGGGTAATCCTTTTCCGTTGGTTATCGGCGGAGGCAACAAAGATGAAAACGCAACGGTGATGATTCTGCGAAAACGGGGCGACAACCTTACGCTGGAAGTCCTCGACGTTCAAGGAAAAAGCCAAACATTCATTCTTTAAAATCATTGACAACATATTGCATTAAATCATGAATATTTTCAAACAAATTTTCGCTTTCGTTTTAACTGTGTCGGCAGCGTTGACATGTACTTCCGTCAAAGCCGAAGAAGGCATGTGGCTGCCGGGCACGTTGACGCAAACCCGATACGATCAAATGCGGGAAGCCGGTTTGTCGCTGACTCCCGAAGAAATTTACGCCGTTGGTACATCAAGCCTAAAGGACGCCGTGGTGATGTTCGGCGGAGGCACGGCCGTGGTGGTATCGTCGCAAGGACTGTTGTTGACGAATTATCATTGCGGATATCCGCAAATACAAGCGCACAGCACGGTGAAAAACGATTATCTGACCAACGGTTTTTGGGCAAATTCGCTTGAAGAAGAATTGCCGAATCCGGGATTTAGCGTTTCCGTTTTGGCAAGCATGGAGGATATAACTTCATCGATCATGCAAAACATAACGCCGACAATGACCGAGCAACAACGCGGCGACAGTATCAAACAAGCCATTGCACGCATTCAAAAGGCTCGAACGCCCGAAGGGAGTTATCGTGCGGATGTCAGACCGTTATATGCCGGCAATCAATATTATTTGTATGTGTACGAAGTATTTTCGGATGTTCGATTGGTGGGCGCTCCTCCTTCGGCCATCGGAAAATTCGGCGGCGACGAAGATAATTGGACATGGCCGCGCCACACGGGCGATTTTTCTGTTTTCCGCATTTATGTCGGAAAAGACAACAAACCCGCTCCGTATTCACCCGACAACGTGCCCTACCAACCGAAAAAATATGCTCCGGTATCCGTCGCGAGCATTCGTAAAGGCGACTTTACCATGGTTTACGGCTTTCCGGGCACGACCGATGAATTTGTCAGTTCATATAAGCTGGATTATCTGATCGGTCGGAATTATCCGGCGCGTGTGGAATTGCGCACGCAACGCCTTCGCATCATGGATTCGTACATGCGTAATGATCCTTCGGTTCGTATTCAATATGCTTCCAAGTACGCCGGCGTAAGCAACGCATGGAAGAAATGGCAAGGTGTGATCCGCGGTATCAAACGCGCCGACGGGATATCGCAAAAACGCACCTATGAAGTGTATTTTACCAAACGCATACAATCCGATGCGCAACAAACAAAAGACTACGGTAATTTGCTCGACAACATTCGGAAAAACATCGAGGCTTCGGCGACATTGGACATGGTGACAACGTATTACAACGAAGCCGCAATGTCCGTCGAATTGCTGAAATTGGCGGGAATATTCAAAGCAACCTGCCCTACCGGCGTTTCGGGTAAAGATTTAAAACCCGAAGAAGCGGCCAGATTTTTTGCCTCGGCGGGATCCTTTTACAAGGATTATTCGGCCTCAATTGATCGGGAAACCTTTACGGCAATGATGAAGGCCTATCAAAACAATATTCCCGCGGAATATCAACCGACCGAAATGACCGAACAACTAAAAAAACACAAAGGATTGTTCGATAAATGGGCCGACGAAGTATATGAAAAATCCGTTTTTCGTTCGTTCGAGTCGATCGAAGCGGTTTTATCCAAATCCGTCAAAAAGGCGGCCAAAACTATTGCCGAAGATCCCGTAATGCTTTTGTACGAAAGCATCACCGAGATGATTGCCGCAAAAGTAACGGAACCGCATCGTCGTTTGACGCAGCAATACGATAGTTTGGCACGGACATATACGGCGGCACGATTGCAAATTGATGCGGGAAAAATATTTTATCCCGACGGCAATCGTACGTTACGCATTGCTTTCGGCCGCGTGGAAGGATATTCGCCCGCCGATGCCGTGGAATATTTACCTTTTACCTCTTTGGAAGGCATTATGGAAAAAGATAATCCCAATGTATATGAATTTAGAGTGCCGCAGGCATTGAAGACCGTATATGAGAATAAAGATTTCGGCAGATATGCCGACGGTAATACGGTACGGGTATGTTTCACGGCCTCCAATCATACCACGAGCGGCAATTCGGGAAGTCCGGTATTCAATGGCAAAGGAGAATTGCTCGGTCTCAATTTCGACCGAAATTGGGAAGGAACCATGAACGATTTCGTGTATGATCCCGATCAATGCCGTAACATCACGGTCGATTCGCGTTACATGCTTTTTGTCATCGATAAAGTATACGGTATCAAACGACTTGTCGACGAAATGACGGTGGTGAAGTAGAATTTCCGGAAACAATTTGCGGTTAATCATTCAAGAGGCTGTTCAAAAGCCGAAAACAAACGTCATTGCGAGCGATAGCGAAGCAATCTCTTTTATTTTTATAAAGATTGCTTCGCTATCGCTCGCAATGGCGAGC
>JAVBNP010000281.1:0-14484 GCA_031551455.1 Bacteroidales bacterium
AATGTCACCGCGTTGCATCAACACGTTTTTACGCAACACTGACGGGCGTATGAAGTGCGTGCTGTCATACAAAATATGCAATCCGTAATAATCCAGAGAATCCTTTTTCTTGAACGGTATTTTGGCCACGGGATCATAGCCGCTGACAATATCCACCCGTCGGATGCGATACATCTCGGGCGGGATACTGTCGGCCAGCACCATTGTCAAATCGACTCGGCGAGGCATTCGATTCGTATCCGCCAAATAATGCAAGTTGTCTTCCGTCGAAGCATAATAACCCGCATTGCGCAATAATCGGCTTACTTTGGAACGTTCGGTTTCGAGTTTATCCATCGCAAAAATATCGCCCGGTTTTATTTCCGAACGATTCCTGCGTTTACGTCGTTCCAACAGCGAATCGATGCGATCGTCGTTTATGCCGATGTCGTATTCGCGGATACGGTACGGTTCATTGCTCACGATACGGTACGTGACGGTAATTTTTTTTCCGGACGTATCCGTCGATGCTTTCGCCGTTGCGTTCAGAAACCCCCTGTTAGCCATCTCCATTTCGATGTTTTTGACGGACTGTGTCGTTAATTTGTCGTCGTAAAGTACCGGAGGCGTCCCGGTTTTTCGTACCAACCAGCGGCTTGTGTCACCTTTCATGAGATTATAGACACGCAGGCTGATCCGCGGGTCGTTGGGACGCTGTTGGATGTACGATTTCATGGCCGACTTGTTCACTTCCTTGGTATCAAGTTCCAGCTTGGTATTGTACAACAAATATTTCCCTTCGGGAACACGTTTGGTGATATCGCAAGAGACGAAAATCGGCAAAAAAGCAAGCATGAACAGAGCTCCTCTCCTCCCACCCTTTTCTTTCAAAAAATCTAAGGGGAATGTCCGTTGCATCCGAAAAACGTACGAAAAACAAATAATTATCGATACATGTAATTTTCGGAAGATTTTCCGAAAATACAAATCCGACGTTTGCGCTTCGAAAGCGTTTGAGGAGTACATACTCCCGGTCTCCCGAAATCGGGAAGTCGAATGAAGGCGCTTTCCCATCATTTGTTTGTCCGTTTAAACAAATCGCGAAAGCGTTTCGATTCGCGACGGTACATTAATCCCACTCCTTGCGTGGTACGTGCTTGTTCGTAATATTGATCATTGGTAACGTTGTACATCTTAATCACCAAATTACCCGTCTTTGTTAACTTGTACCGAACATCAAAGTCTCCCGTGAAATTGGTATTCGCATCGGAAGCCGCATCGGCATTGGTCGTTGAATTCTTGTATCCAATATTACTACTGAAAATCAAACGATTATTAAATAAACTTGTGGAAATATTCACTCCCACTTCGAGATTTGAATTATCGTCCGTATCGTCCGAACGTAATTCGGTACCGATTGTCCAATTATCGCTCAAAACACCTTCCAACAGGCTATTCAATGAGGTGGTAATGGCGGACGACGCCAACGACGTCCAAATGCTGCCGGTAGGTTTGGTCGAGCCGGTTTCGGCAACGGGATAAAACACGCCCGCCACCAACAGATACGCGATCTCCCTCAACCGAATATCATCCGTCGCCATCAATGCATCAGCTTTTCGTTGAACACCTTCGTCTTCATCGGGAAAAACAACGGAATAAGCAACGGTCATTTTATCGATACTGCCCGACACGCGAATGCGACATTCGGTATTCACGCGCGTTCGCGGCAAGTTGTCCGCCGCAAAGCTCGGATCAAGCGTCAATATGTCGGCACGCAACTTATACACCGCCGTTACGTCAAACTCGGCAGCCGAAGGATCACCCTTAAACGTAATCGTACCGCCGGGCTGAATGATAAACGTCCGCGTGGCAATATTTTTAAGCGAGACGTTGCAGGTGCCTTCCGATACTTTGTATTCGCCCAAAAGGTTCATCTTCGAATTATTCATGTCGTAGGCGAAATCGATTTTTCCCGCTCCTTTAACTGTTGCGGCGTCTTTTGTTTTCGGGTTGTATATCGCACCCAGTTGAAACTCGGGGGTTACCTCCACGGCCAATTGCAATTTAACGGGCATTTTCATCGTTTCCGCCGTCGCCGTTTCCGACATATTACCCGACGTCACGCGCAACGTATCCCTGCCCACAAACGTGACGATTTTATATTGACGTGCTTCTTCCGCTTTTCCTTCGGGCAAATTAACAAATATCTTTGCATCGGCGCCGTTTTTCACGGCCACTTTCAACAGCAAATCCTTATCCGATCCCGAAACGTCAACCGAACCGTCGGCACGCAACGTTCCGTAAAATAAACCGTCGGTTTGCTTGGGATTATTAAGCAGCAAAAAATCGGCAAACTTCATCGCCAACGACGGCCGGAAATTCGAAAAGGCCGAATGTTGAACTTCTCCGTTAATCGCGGCCTGTTTGCGATTTTCGTCGACAATGCGAAAATTGTTCATCACGAAGCGATCGGGTCGTATTTGTATCGAATCGGAAATGCGGTATTGCGTATTAAGCAGTTTCACGCCGACATTGGCATCCTTCAAGGTAAAAACTCCCGAAAGAGCGGGCGCTCTCAATTTTCCGTCGGCTCGAATTCGTACTCCCGCAACACCACCCAATCCGAAAAGAAAATCTCCGACAAAAGGGTTAAGCCATTTCAGTTCGACGTCGTCGATATGCGCGTTCAACGCCAACGAATCCCTTTGCGGAAAAATACTGCCGCCGATGGTCGATGATCGTGCTCCTTCGCGTGTCAATTCGGCATTAACGAGCAATCCTTTCACGTCCTTGCTCCAAGCGCTGTTCAACCAAAGGGTTCCGATGAGTTGATCGTTGAGATGAATATCTTTCACGGAGAGGCCTTCGGTAAGAATACGGGGCGACGTAAAAAGCCGATTGGCCGCAATTTCACCGTTAATTTCGCCCTTTAAGTTAATACCCGATTGCAGGGCCGCCGTCAAAGTCTCAATTCGAATGCCGGCAAGTCGCACATGTAAGGTATCGGCTTCATTGCGCGACACACGGCCGGCCGCTTTCAAATATTCGGTATCGGAAAGCGCAATTTCGAAATCATCGACCGCAAAATCATCACCTTTCATTTGAAAATGCGCCCCGTTTACATGCAAATCTTGACTGTTAAGCCGAAGTATTGCGGGAAATAAATAAACCGAAAGATTAGGAAATTTTCGTCCTTCCGCTTTTGCAAACGCTGCCTCCAACGCCAGTTCGCCGCCTAATCGAACTCCGGGCATGAACACATCGAATTTCGCGCCGAGGTGCAAACTATCCGTCATTGTTCGTAAGTTAAGTCCCAAATGCATGGTATCGGCCGCACCGAAACGAACGGTTCCCGCGTCCAAATGCAATGTTCGATCGGCGGTATCAACCCTCAAACTTAAACGACTTCTGTATAATATGATGCTGTCGAGCCTCGTTTTCGGAAAATCGGCTTCCAAGGCCATGTGATTTTGCAACGCCGAATATTCGACCTTCAACTTTGCCGTATCGATAATCGCAAAAGGCAATCCCAACAAATAAGCCCATCGTTCGGCATTACGCATCGAAGCGCTGACGGTTAATCGGTCATCGGCGGATTTTGATTTTTTCTTTGATTCCACGAATTCGGGAAAATAGGCCGCCAACGTGTTTTGAAATGATTGTGGAACGGTTTTCAACGAAAATTGTCCCGTCGCATCGACGTTCATGACCGTCGATCGGAGATGCAGTGTTTTACGTCGATCCGATGTCGCTTCGTATGTCAATCGAACGGGATCCAAAGCGGCCGTTCCTTTTGAAGTAGTAAAATGTACACTGTCCAATGACAGGTTTGCCGACATGTTCTCAAGATCGAAACCCCGGATATCGGCATTCAACACCGCAAACAAATCGGCATCTTTGTATTTTGGCGTCAAATTCAATTTATCGGGCATCAAATGCGCCGTTTTCAAGTACAAACGAGCCGAAGGGGTCCGAGAAAGATCGACATCGGCTTTAATCGTGACGGGAGCGTAAGGATCACGACTTATCAACCGTAAATCGGCTTTGTGCCCGACATAACTTGCCATTACGGTAACATCGCGATAAGCGTATTGACGAAAATCGAATTTATCAACATTCAAATCGGCTCGAACGTCAACTTCGCCGTTGCCATTCATGTGACCCGCCGCTTTCAAACGTAGGGTCGCCGTTCCGAATAACGGATTTTCTTTCAACAAGGTTTTCAAATCGAAATCGTCGGCCGAAAGACTCAGATCGAAGCGTGTTTCACCCGTGCGAAATACCCAACCGCCCGAACCGTCGAGACTAAACTTTCCGGAAGGGGCTGAAAGACCGGACAAATGCAATCTTAAATCGGGCAGCGTACCGATAATATCGGCTTTCAGCCGTACTCCGCGCGTATCGACAGGCAAAACGCCGTCTTTGGTCAATGTGCCGATTTCGGCAACGGCGGCCGGTTTGATTTCCAAAAGCGGAATATGCAGTTCCAAAGGTGCATCGTACCAACGCATGTAATCGGCAAGGGACGCACGGAAGTTCAGTTGAAGGTTGTCCCCGTAGGCAAGTTGCATGCTGTCGATCTTTGCAAGAGGAAACCGTCCCGACAGCCGGCTTCTCAAGGAAATCTCATCGGGAAATTTACTTAATACGAATGCAAAGGCTTTGATATCGGAAAGACGAAAACGGGGAACATCCAATGAAAGCGTATATTGGGCCGAATCAACAAGGCGACTAAGCGGCATGCCCGTATAATCGATCGTTGCATGCGGAATTTTCAATAACGATCGGGGAAGGCTCAATTCCAAATCGCTTAACGTCACCACCTCGCGATCGGATGTTACCGCAAAAGAAAAATTCTCCAACGTTAATCCGCTTCGTTCGCGGAATGACAACCGCTCAATCGCAATATCAAGGCGTTTCATGTCAATGGACGGCAACCGAATATGTGCTTCCAAATCGCGAATACGGATGCAACCGGGATTGAAAATCGAATCACGCGGAGCAACGGAAAGAACCTCATACGAAAAACGCCCGCGCGCAAGTCGTATATCGTCGATTTCCACGACAAGGCCGCCGGATGTTTTGGTGGTGTCGCTCGAAGCGAATGCATCAATTAAGAATTGAAGATTAAGGGGCGCACCAACGTCAGCACGACGAAGGTTAACCGTAAAATCGTCCAAATCGACGGAACGGATCGTTAATCGGCCTTTCAATAACGGGAGTAAACGAAACCCTGCAGACAGATGATCAACATATAATAATGTATCACCCTGCAGATCGCCGGCATACAGCTCACGCAGTTGTATGCTTCGGAACGGCCGTAAGCGTATTTGCCCGACACTCATTTGATTACCCGTTTTATTTGTCAGTTCGCGCAATGCAATATCCGTAATCATCCGTTGCACGGGCGGGAGCCAAAGCAAAAGATACACCGACAATAATAATGTTGCGAGGACGATTGCCGTAATAACGAGTATGCGTTTAAACCGCTTGAGATATATGTTGTTTAGGTAATGTGACAAAGATATGATATTCTTTCTTTACATCTATAACACCGACCGGGCGGAAGCGTTCAATCGGCAATCGGTTAACCGGTGCGGAAAAATCGAAAAAGAAATTTAATTTTGCGATCTCTTCGGGAGATATCATTGTAATGAAGAAAACAGTGAATAAGCAGATTGATATCGTCAACCGAAAAACAGGGAAACAAATACAATACTCGTTATATGCGGAAATTTTCGAAAAATCAGGCAGGTATATCGAATTTCGTACAAGAATAAATCAAATTACAAACGACAAAATATATGAATGAATTGATAAACATTTCGAATCGTAATTTGGAAAAAGCGCTCCGAATTACGAAAGAGTTACGAATAAAGGAAATTGCGGAAGCATTAGGTTTTTCCTGTAATCCGGTCGGTTCCGTAATAACGGGACTTTTGATGACCCGCCGGGACATTGATTTTCATGTTTACTCTGATGATTATTCGGTTACGAAAAGTTTCGAGTTAATATCACGAATCAGCGAAAATCGAAAAATAAAGGACGCGGTATACAAAAATCTATCGGAGGAAGAAGATATGTGCTTCGAGTGGCATTTATCGTACGAAGAAGATCCGCAACAAATTTGGACGATCGACATCATACATATCGATAAAAGATCGCCGTATGCGGGAATGATCGAAAGAGTGACGGAAAAAATTAATGCCGTTATGACGGAAAAATTGAAAGAATCCATTTTGAAAATCAAACATGAATGTGAACAAAACGACGAAAAAATTCCGGGAATAACGATTTATCAAGCCGTAATAGATGATAAGACGGAAACATACGAAGACTTTACTGAATGGAGAAAAGATAAAAAACGGGACGGAATATCGCTGTGGGAACCTCGTTTGGATAAATGACAACGGCACCTGATCCGTTTCGACGAGTTTGTCCGCAATTCGAATCAGGCAAACAGTTACCAACTCGTTATCGGGTTAATTTGCCGATTAATTACCTTACCGTCACATCCAAAACAAAAATGCCGTCGGGCAGGTTTTAAAACAACATAATGCGTTGAATTCGGAAAGATGTCGGTAAGAACCATTTTTCGAGATACATTCTCCTCGCTGTACCACAAAAACTTTCGTTATTTTTGGTTCGGCCAGGCCGTTTCCGTTATCGGCAGCATGATACAGGTAACGGCGCTCAGCTGGTATGTATACAAAATCAGCGGTTCGCCGCTTTTGCTAGGTCTAATGGGCGTATTCGAATTCGGCCCGGTATTGGTCCTTTCTCTGTTTTCCGGGGTTTTCATCGAACGTTTCCCGAAGAAAAAGATACTCCTCTTTACCCAAGGCCTCTATCTCGTTCAATCGCTCCTTCTTGCCTTATTGGTTTGGTTGAATGTCACCGATTATTGGTATTTTGCGGCACTCGCCTTAATTGCCGGAATAGGTAGCAGTATCGATCAACCCACACGACAAGCCTATTTCGTGGAACTTGTCGGAAAAAAAGATCTCCCCAATGCCATTTCCCTCAATTCCACCACATTCAACTTGGCGCGCATCGTCGGACCCGCCATTGCCGGAATTATCATGAAATATGCCGGAACTGCCGAGTGCTTTCTGATCAACGGATTGAGCTTCATTCCCGTCATATACGGAATCGTCATGATTACCGTTGCCGGAAATCCCAAAGCGCGGGACAAAGAAAGCAACGTTTTTGCCGAAATAAAATCGGGACTTCAATATACGTTCGGCAATCCGAAACTTCTGCCCACATTCATCATTATGACCGTTGTGTGTACCTTTTCAATGAATGCGAATGTGGTGTTGCCCGTTTTTGCGAAAGATGTGATGCTCGGCGACGAGGAAACATACAGCTTCATGATGTCGATATTCGGATTCGGCTCGCTCCTCGGCGCCCTTTTCATGGCAAGCTTCGGCGACAAAATCCGCAGCAAAAATTTTCTCGTGCTTGTAGCCCTCGTCATGGGGACTTTGCAGATGTTCACTCTCATTCCGATACCCGCAACGTATCATTTGACATACATGTCCGTTTTGCTCATCGCCATCGGATTTACCAATCTTTGCTTTCTGAATCGAGCCAATACCCGCGTGCAATTGAACACCGACGACGCATTTCGCGGACGGGTAATGAGTATTTACGTTCTGATCAATACCGGAAGCACACCCGCGGGAAATGCTTTCACAGGCTGGGCCATCGGATTGATCGGCGAAAGGTTCGGATTTTTTATCGACGGACTGGTTTCCTGCTCGTTGGTATTGATCGTCTACTTGTTCTACCGAAGCAATTTACAAAAAGCGAAAGTGGTCAAATAGCAAGGTGCATTTCAATTTGTCGCTTTACCGCGTATACGTAAGATGTAAAAGCAGATGCCCCATTCGGTCTCAAAGATCTGATAGGTCTTGCATTCAAGCAAATTCTATCGGGTTTTGAAAACCCGATAGAATATCTGCCGCACAAGCAAATAATGGTCGTTAGTCACTCGTTTTGTTTACATTATCCTCTCTCCGATAAAAATTCGATAAAAAGTTTATATATTTCCATTTTAGTGCTACATTTGCCGCCTCCGAAATCAAAAGATTTTTGTGAAAAGAAAGTATCTTTTATCGGCCATTGCGATCGCATTCATTGCAAATATCGCCTTCGTAGGTTCGCCAAACGCCACGGACGTATTTGAATATTCGTGCGATGAAATCGTATCGCGACATTCTTCGAAAGACATTGTCGGCAAAATACCGACATTTACGGGATCCGAAATCGGTCGATTCGATTCCGGAATTGCTAAAACAACCGGTTTCGACACCGCAAAATCAAACGATAAACCGGTTAAATACAAATTTTTCGACAAAGAGAATCTTCGGATCGAACAATCTGTCGAAAACTATATTCTTTATTCACACACATTAGCTTATCATTATCCGGACTTAGACAAGTTGCAGCGACTAAACGTCTGATTTCACCCCGGTACCAAAGCGAAAACGGTTGCCGAAAATAATCTCTCCGAGGTTTATGTCACCGATTTTTATCGCTTACGGATTAACGGTATTCATCCAACTTGTTTCAACACGTTATCCGTCAATCCGAAAAATTGTAAACCATACATTTGAACCCTTGCCGGGTTTTCACGTTATGTTTTTTAGCACAAATTCCGACAATCAATTAAAAATCAAAAATCCAACATATTGTAATGAGTAATTCGGCTTTATTTCTCGTGGTTTTTCTCACGGCCCTCTCGCTGGTAGGTGCAGCCCTGCTGGTGGCGTGGCTTGTGTCGCCGCGATCGTGGAATCCGCATAAAGGGCAACCCTACGAATGCGGTATTCCCACCAGAGGCAACTCGTGGATGCAGTTCCGCGTGGGATATTACCTGTTTGCCATCCTCTACTTAGTATTCGATGTCGAAACGGTGTTGTTGTTCCCGTGGGCCGTCATCATGAAAGACTTGGGAGCGCAGGGATTGGTGTGTGTGTCATTCTTTTTGGTCGTTCTGGCGCTCGGATTGGCCTATGCATGGAAAAAAGGAGCTTTGAAATGGAAGTAAAAGATATACGTATCCGCAACATGAAGTACGAGGATTTTAACGACAACGAATACCTCGAAGAATATGTGAACGAATTGCGGAAAAACGGCGTGAATATTTTCGTCGGCAAGTTGAACGATTTCATCAATTGGGGGCGGTCCAACTCGGTGTGGCCCCTCACGTTTGCGACAAGCTGCTGCGGTATCGAATTTATGTGCGTGGGCGCTGCCCGTTCCGACTTTGCCCGTTTCGGGTGGGAAGTAACGCGCAACAGCCCGCGACAAGCCGACGTCATTTTTGTTTGCGGAACCATCGTGCACAAAATGGCTCCCGTGTTGAAACGTCTTTACGAACAGATGGCCGAACCGAAATATGTGATGGCCATCGGCAGTTGCGCCATTTGCGGCGGGCCGTTCAAAAGCTCGTACCACACGGTGATGGGCGTCGACAAAATCATCCCGGTGGATGTGTACATTCCCGGTTGCCCGCCGCGTCCCGATGCCATCCTTTACGGAATGATGCAAATGTCGCGCAAGATCAAGGTGCAGAACTTCTTCAAACTGCCCGATCAGCCCCAAATACCCGATTTACCGGAAAATAACGATAAGCCGACGACCGATGGAAACAATTGAAAAAAGCCTCTCGGCGCTCGGTTTTGCCGAAGTGACAAGAACGGATAACAGAATGACGGTAACCGTTCCCAAAGATAAACTGTACGAAACGGCTCGTTACTTGCGATATGAAAGCGATGAGATTTTCGATTATCTGATCGACATCGTCGGAATGGATTACGGCACCGACTTGGGCGTAATTTATTATCTGTCGCCGTCGCAAAATCCGTCGCATATTCTTGCGCTGAAAACAAGCACGTCCGACCGTGAGCAACCCGAATTGTATTCGGTGCACGACTTGTGGGATTCGGCTTCGGTGTACGAACGTGAGGTATACGACTTTTTCGGCATCCGCTTCATCAACCATCCCGACATGCGCCGTATTTTCCTTCGTCAAGATTGGAAAGGCTAGCCTTTGCGGAAAGATTACGACGCAAGTCCCGAAGTGAACCCTGTTCCGCTGGAGAATGAAGTGATTGCCGACATGGAACGCACGCATTCCATCACCATCAAGCCGGGCGACCGCATCGAAACCACCGATTATGTCTTCGATAATGACGATTACGTGGTGAATTTCGGGCCGCAACATCCCGCCATGCACGGTGTATTGCATTTGCGCGTGGCGCTCGACGGCGAAATCATCAAAAAGATCGATCCCGTTTTCGGATACATCCATCGCGGTATCGAAAAAATGTGCGAAAACTATACGTATCCGCAAATTCTGCATTTGACCGATCGGTTGGATTACCTTTCGGGAACGATGAACCGCCATGCTGTTTGTCTTTGCTGCGAAAATGCGTTGCAACTCGAAGTTCCCGAACGCGCGCATTATATCCGCACGATATTCGACGAATTGACCCGTATCGCTTCCCACTTGCTGGGTTGGGGTTGTATGTGTATGGACATGGGCTCCATCACGGCGTTTGTGTACGGGATGCGCGACCGTGAGAAAATCATGGATATTTTCGAGGAAACGGCAGGCGGACGCTTAATGGCCAATTATAATGTCATCGGCGGCGTGATGAAAGACATTCATCCGAATTTTCAAAAACGGGTCAAGGAATTGATTCCGTACATCCGCAAGATGCTGAAGGAACATCACCTGCTGTTTACGGGAAATCCCATTGCTCGCGGACGTATGAAAGGCATCGGCCTTTTGACCAAGGAAAAAGCCATATCGCTCGGAGCAACGGGTCCGTCGGGACGCGCTTCGGGATGGCACAACGATTTGCGCAAGATCGAACCTTATGCGGCCTACGGAAAAGTAGATTTCGAGGAAGTGATACGTCCGGAAGGGCTGACGTTTGATCGTTACATTATCCGTTTGGACGAGATCGAGCAATCGCTCCGCATCATCGAACAATTGATCGACAATATTCCCGAAGGACCGTACGCCGCCAAAACAAAACCGGTGATACGTTTGCCCGAAGGCGAGTTCTTCCAACGGGTGGAAAATGCCCGCGGACAGTTTTGCGTACACATCACAAGCAAAGGCGACAAATCACCTTACCGCATCAAGTTCCGTTCGCCTTCGCTGACACTTGTAGGCGCTTTGAAAGCCATTGCAACCGATTCGAAAGTTGCGGACTTGATCATGCTCGGAGCTTCGCTCGATTACGTAATCCCTTGTATTGACCGTTAAAATCGATTAATTATGTTTGGAGGTGCAGGCGCTATGGCGCACATGGCAGAAGCGTCCAAAAAGAACAGGGAAAAAGTAGCGGAAAAAATAGCTCGGTATAAGAAGAATTCCAAACAATATTCATCTTATAAACAATCTGTTTCGAATCCGAAAGTTGAACAACCGTCCAAAGAACAATTGGTAGATATACTTGCAGATATTCGAAACAATGCCGTGCGGGAAAGAAAGATGAATAACATACGTTTTTTCATTACCATTGCGGCAATAGTCATATTGTTTGCTTTGGTGTTGTTACTTTTCAACAAATTTTAATAATATTGAATCTGAACCAATAAATTTATGTTTAGTTTTACGGATATAACGCACCGGATAGACGAAACGCTTCACGGTTTCATGACCGACAATTGGGTGTTGTTTGTCGAGTTTGTCCTCATCGGCATTACCATTATGGTAGCGTATGCGTTGTTGGCATTGTTTCTGATATACGCGGAACGCAGAATTTGCGCATGGTTTCAATGTCGCATCGGGCCCAATCGCGTCGGGCCGTGGGGACTGTTCCAATCGGGCGCCGACATGATCAAGATTTTGCTCAAAGAGTTGATTCGAATCGATCGCGCCGATAAATTTCTGTTCCGTCTCGCATCGTTCATCGTCATTGTCGGTTCGGTCTGTACTTTCGGAGCATTGCCCTTTGCCAAAGGCTTGCAAGCCGTCGACTTCAATATCGGCGTGTTCTATCTGCTGGCCATATCGTCGATCGGCGTGGTGGGAATCCTGCTGGCCGGATGGTCGAGCAACAGCAAGTACACCATGATCGGAGCCATGCGAAGCGGCGCGCAATTGATCAGCTACGAACTCTCGTGCGGATTGTCGCTGCTGGCGATCGTCATTCTGTCGGGAACCATGCAATTGTCGGAGATCGTGGAACAACAATCCGAAATGTGGTTCATCTTCAAAGGACACGTCCCGGCCGTCATTGCATTTATCATTTATCTGATTGCGGGACACGCCGAAACCAATCGCGGCCCATTCGACTTGCCCGAAGCCGAAAGCGAGCTTACTGCCGGCTACCATACCGAATATTCGGGCATTCAATTCGGATTCTTCTATCTGGCCGAATATATGAACATGTTCATCATCGCAGCCATTGCGGCAACCATGTTCCTCGGCGGTTGGATGCCGCTGCATATCCCCGGATGGGAAGGATTCAACCAAGTAATGGATTACATCCCTTCATTTGTTTGGTTCTTGGGAAAAACCGGTTTCTGTATTTTCCTCGCCCTGTGGGTACGTTGGTCATTTCCGCGTCTGCGCATCGATCAATTATTGAATTTGGAATGGAAAGTATTGATGCCGATCAGTTTAATCAACATTGTATTGATGGCGATAACGGTTATTTTATAAATTATGATCAGATACATTAAAAACATTTTTCTCGGCGTATACCACCTGTTGCAAGGCATGTATATATCATTGCTCAACATGATCCGCCCGAAGGTAACCGAAAAATATCCCGAAAACAGAAAAACGAAAGTTCAATTCGAACGGTTCCGCGGTTTGCTGACCATGCCGCATAACGAAAAGAACGAGCATAAATGCACGTCTTGCGGCATCTGCATGATCAATTGCCCGAACGGAACCATCAACGTGATCAGCAAGAAAGTTGTCGACGAGGCAACGGGCAAAGAAAAGAAAATCCTCGACAAGCATCTGTACGACTTGGGCAGTTGCACGTTTTGCGCTTTGTGCACCGAAACCTGTCCGCAAGATGCCATTGCGTGGACGCCCGCATTCGAGCACACCGTTTTCACCCGCAGCAAATTGGTGAAACAACTCAATAAAGAAGGCTCAAAACTGGAAGTTAAAACCAAACAACCGGTAGAAAATTAGCTCATGGTCATTCAAAAATTGCAAATCAAAAATTAAGATGGGTACAATAATCACCTTTTATTCAATTGCCGCACTCATTATCGTATCGGCAATACTGGCCGTTACCTCCAAACGTCTGCTCCGCGCGGCGACATTCCTGTTGTTTGTCCTCATTGCCACCGCGGGATTGTATCTTTTGCTGAATTATCACTTTCTCGCCGCCGTGCAATTGTCTGTGTACGCGGGCGGTATCCTCATTCTGTTCATTTTTGCCATTCTGCTTACCGGCGCCAAAAGCGATCGCGCTGAACCGGAGGACAAGAGAAACGTGGCAATGGGCATCGGCGCGGCATTGAGCGGATTGGTGATTACGGCGATCGTAACGATAAAGCATCAATTTCTGTATGCCGGTAACACTACCGTTGTCGGCGATCAAGAAATCAACATGAAAGCAATCGGCCACGCCTTGATGGGAACCGAAAAATACCAATACCTTTTGCCGTTCGAAGTGCTGAGCGTCCTGTTGTTGGCGTGTATCATCGGGGGAATATTAATCGCAAGAAGAAGATGATGAATCAATTATAAATTATAAATTATGAATGATGAATGTCGGAGATTTTCTGAATCTAATTCATATCTCATAATTTATCATTCATAATTAGCTTGGTATGGAAAAGAAAGAAAATATTGTCAAAACAAAAAGTTTTGCATTTGCGGTACGGATAGTTAATCTATATAAAGTATTGACCGACGAACGTAAAGAGTTTGTATTAAGCAAGCAGATGTTGAGATCGGGTACTTCAATTGGCGCAAATATTCGCGAAGGCATGAATGCCCAAAGCAAAGCAGATTTTGTACATAAGCTTTCCATTGCGCAAAAGGAATGTGACGAAACATTGTATTGGCTTGAATTGATGAAGGTTACAGGCTTCATTGACGAAAGAGAATTTGAGTCAATCGGTAAAGATGCCGAAGATTTACTGAAAATCATCCGAAGCATCATCCTTACCTCAAAAAAGAACATAATTCATAACTCATAATTCATAATTTAGTATGATACCAATGGAGCATTATTTGGTGGTGAGTTCCATCATGTTTTTCGCGGGAATTTACGGATTCATCGCACGGAAAAACCTGCTTGCCATCCTGATATCCATCGAGTTAATCTTGAACTCGGTCGAAATCAATTTCAGCGTATTCAACCGTTACCTCTACCCGGAACGGATGGAAGGCATGTTTTTCAGCCTGTTCGGCATCGCCATATCGGCAGCCGAAACGGCGGTGGCCATCGCCATCATCATCAATATCTACCGCAACGCGCAAAACATCGACGTGCGGCATATCGATAA
>JAVBNP010000237.1:0-11057 GCA_031551455.1 Bacteroidales bacterium
ATGAAAAATATTTGGTTAATCGCATTGATAAGCATTGTGTTTGCTACGATTTCCTGTTCGAAAAAAAACAAGGACGAAGACAAAACAAACTTTACGATCACATTCGATGCCGGCGGCGGAAGTCCCATTCCCGAAGCACAAACCGTTAAGAAGGGTAGTACGGTAACGACGCCCGCCAACCCGGCCAAAACGGGTTACGTTTTCATGTTCTGGCATCTGACCGGCATCGAAACCGCTTATAATTTCAATACGCCCGTCACGAGTGACATGACGCTCCACGCCCGGTGGAAAGAGGAATCCAAGGTTGAATATTGGCAGGTTTCGTGGGAATTAAACGGCGGCTCATGGCCTTCGTCGGGCGACAACCATGCTGTGCAAGTGGCACAAGGCGGCACACTTGCCGAACCGACCGCTCCCGTAAAATCGGGCGCTACTTTCGATGGTTGGTATAAGGAAGCGGCATTGAATACAAAAATTAACTTTCCTTACGATGTAAGTTCGGTAACGGCCAACTTTACGTTGTATGCCAAGTGGACGGCCGAAAGCGGAGGAACCACCGCGTTCACCATACGCACTACCGCCGAATGGAACGCCGCCGTGACTGCTATCATAGCGGGAGGCAACAACAAGGCTTATACTCTTACGATAGCGGGAACCGTGTCGGTGCCGCCTACCACGGGAGTAGAGCAGGGAAAACCTTCAACCTACACTTTCGGCGGCGGCGATAGGCTTTCTGTAACCTTAACGGGCAGCGGAACCCTCTTTCTTTCCGCTCCCGGATTCCTAATGTGTCTTTCGGGATATGTGTCGGGGGAAACGGTGAAACAGAAACTCGTTATCGACGGCCCCGTCCTGCAAGGACGTACGGATAACACTGTTCCCCTGCTGCGCTTAGACTATGCCGACCTTGAGCTGAAAGCCGGAAAGATCACCGAAAACACCAACAATGGCGGCGGCGGGTCAGGTTTCGGCGGCGGAGTATATTTTAATACGGGCGTCTTCAATATGTCGGGCGGAGAAATCAGCAATAATATATGCGGACAAAAGAGTTACGTTGCGAGCGGCGGCGGAGTATGCATCAGCTCCGGGGTATTCAACATGTCGGGCGGAACAATCAGTGGGAATACCGGCAATGATGGCGGCGGAGTGTATGTTTATTCTACTTTTAACATGACAGGCGGCGTCATCAAAGGGAATACCGCAATGTCATCGTCTCCGTACGGTGGTGGTGTGTATGTTCACAGCTACGGCAGTTTCAGTAAAACGGGGGGAGGAATCATTTATGGTTCCAACGCCGATGATACCGACAAAAATAAGGCCATTAATTTTATTAACAATACTTCGTATGACGACCGGGGCGCTGCAGTGTATCATCCCGTGAGTATTGTTATCAATACCTCGAAGGACGAACGCAGGGAAAGTACGTTGGGTGAAAAGGATAATATAAGTACCGGCGACGATAGCGGCTGGAGGCTATAAAAACAATCAAAATATTTATTTTCAATGTCAGCGAACCTATCAGGTCTTGAAGACCTGATAGGTTCGCTGACCTATTGGGTTTGACACCGGTGATCTCGTAAACTCGGTTCAAAAGTCCGATAGGTCTTAGCGGGAAAATGCTCATCGCGGCTATGCCACCAAATAAATCTTAACCTCGGGCGCTTTATCAAAGAGCGGCGACAATTCTTTCACCACATCATTATTGAACAAATCCGTTTTCAGGTAAGCATTCGCATCAGCTGCGTTTTCGAATCCGTGTAACACCTGTACATCCTCATCCCTTATAAGCAACTCTTTCGATGTTGCGCCTTTGATGCTGTTCAAAAACGGCTGTTTGTACTTGTTGTAGACTCCCGCTGCGGCAGGTCTGTTTGCATTTCCCACAAACATGGTAATTTCTAAATATGCCTTTGTCATTTTCAAAAAATTTAATTGTTTATAAATGACGCAAAGGTACCGACCGCCGTCGACGGCAACATCGGACAAACGGGAAAGAAACCGGTAAATTCGGGAAACCTTGTTCAAGAAACCAATAATCGGAACTCGCTCGGCGATTTTTTCGTATGCCGTTTGAAAAATTTGACAAAATAAGATGGGTCTTCAAATCCCAATTGAAAACCGATCTCGTTAATATTCAATCCCGATTGAGAAAGCAAGCGTTTTGCTTCGAGCACCAAACGTTCGTTGATAATTTCCAATGGTGTTTGGTGCGAAATTTCTTTGATCCGATTGGTCAGCGTTTTTGCGGATAAATTCAATAAATCGGCGTATTCGCCCACAGTGTGAATGCTTCGGTAATTCGCTTCCACCGACTGCCTGAACTTGACATACACGATATGCCGATGATTATTGACCGACAGATTTTTACAATCATTGCGTTGGCCGAGTCGTTGCACTAAGATCAAAAACAGATTCAGCAGATGTTTCAAATAATCTTTGTGAGCAAATCGTTCGGGTGTAGCCATTTCGCGTTGCATTTGCGATAAAAGCCCGAGAAAATCGGTCATATCGTTACGGGTAATTCTGAAAAACGGTTCGCTTTCGAACGAGTTGAAAATATTGTGTTTAAGAAACAAGTTCACATCATTTCCGGCATCCGCCAAAAATTCTTCGTTGAAGTGTATGATATAACCCTCGTATCGATTATTATCGAAATAATGTATTTGACCTTTGGGAATGAAAAATATGCTGTTTTCCGCAACATCATATTCGTTAAAATCCGCAAAATGCTTTCCTTTCCCGCCGGCAAACCAAATAATCTGATAAAAACCATGGATGTGAGGTTTGTCAACATGTCCCTTGTTTTTAGCCAAATAATCGTTCAAACAATATATTTCGAATTGCAATTTCTCGGGATGACCCTTGTGCAAATGATATTGCTTGATTTCGGTTTTATTCCTGCTTGCCGTTGTCATGTTTACCGGTTGGTTTCATTGCTTACAAATGTAAGCTTAAATCGGATTCGATTGCAACAAACCCCCGCATTTACATGTTAGTACTATGAGGTAAAAGAGCAAAAATGGATGAAGACCTTAAAAATATGACCCGCTATGAATTGGTCGAAGAAGTAAAGAAACTGCGTCGAGGTATTCGGACACACCGCGACGGCACGGGGCATCATCTGTGTTGGTTTCATCCCGACTTATGGAATCTGCTTCCCGAAAGGTACGATTCGAAAATATCGGTTCCCGATTGGCCCCGATTTATGGAAGGTTGCGTTCGTTTTCGTAAATCGTTGGATGAGCAACTGCCGAAAGCGCCGCGAACCGATGAAGAATTTGAAAAGAATTCCGATTAAAAGGATACGCTATAAATTACATATGAAAAAGTCATTTTTAACGTAAAATTTAATATCCGATGGTAAAGCGTTCACGATGATGTTTCGGGCTCCCCAGTTCGTCTACCATAGCCGCCGCATAATCTTCCACCGAAATGTTGCTTTCTCCTTTTTCATTCGCAATCAAGTTATCTTTACCCAACCGGTATTTCCCCGTTCGCTTGCCGGGCACAAGATTTCCGGCGGGAGAGAAAAATACCCAATCCAATTCTTTTTCGGGAATAAGATAATCGTCCAAAACCTTTGCCAAGCTTTTTACGCCGGGCATAATCGCTTCGGGCAGTGCTCCCGTATCCATAAGTCGTTTACCCGGGGCAACGAACAACGATCCTGCTCCGCCCACCACCAAGAGACGTTTGACTCCCGCGCGTTTGGCCGCACGAATGATAGCGGAATAACCTTTCAAGGTATCTTCATAGATATTCGGATTCACCCACCCCGGATTATACGCACTGATAACTGCTTCTTTACCGGAAAATAAATCAACCGATTTATTCTCGTCTGTCACGTCCGCCCCGATAACTTTCAATTTAGGATCGTTGATGGTTATTTTCCCGGGATTCCGAACAATCGCTTTTACTTCGTATCCTCTCGACAAAGCTTCTTTCAAAACGGCCGATCCCACAAAGCCGCTTGCCCCGATAATCGTTACTTTTTTCATGGTTGAAAGTTTTTAAATGAATGATGACGCAAAAATATCATCACACTATAACAAGCGAGCGATAAAAAAGGGAATAAAAACGGATAAATTAAAACCGTGTGTTACTTTGTAATAGGTTATTTTGTTATCGTTTTTTCGGTTACACGCTCTTTCCCGCCTTATAGGCTTGAATCATGGCGGGATTGCCCGTTATGTCGCCGATATTCCATGCGCCGAAGCCGAAGATCATTTCCGTTTCTTTCAATTCGGGCGTCATTTTCAAAAAATTACGAAAATCCGAGACGGTACCGTCCATTGCGTTATATTCAGAATCGGCACAGGCAGCGATGAGATATGTTTTGCCTTTCAATTCCCGGTAACGGGGAACGGTACGATCAATAAACGTTTTCAGTTGCCCGCTCATTGCGTAAAAATATACGGGTGTAGCAAAAACCAATACATCGGCACTCACCATCTTGGCGAGTATCTCGTTCATACTGTCCTTTTGGACGCATTTGCCCGTATCGGTACAATTTCCGCAACCCAAGCAATAGTTTATCTTTTCTTTGCGAAGAAAAATCTTTTCGACACTGTGTCCCGCCTCCCATGCTCCAAGCGTGAATTGGTCGCACAACAGGTCGGAATTACCGCCTTTACGCGGGCTTGTCGATATAATCAATATCTTTTTGTTCATAATGCTGGGTTTTATGAGTCGGTTTTTATTTGATGTTCTCCCACCATTTTTTGAACTCTTGCGTTGCATCATTCAAATAAACGGTTTCCCCGATCATGGGAGTTATCAAATTCAAAGAATCGCGTTCGTCCGCTTTTGATATATTATCCAAAGGCTCATGCCACGAATGTTTTCCCAAAGCATATTTCGAGTGGTGTACCGTGAGGACTTTTTTAGGATTCAAATCATTTGCGGCTTTTACCAAATCTTCGGGCAACATGTGAATGAATCTCCAATCTTCGTTATATTGCCCGTTTTCCATAACGGCAAGGTCTATGTCGGGAAACCGGCTGCCGATGTCGGCAAAATGCGTGTCGTAACCGCTGTCGCCGCTCAAATAAATATTCCGTGAAGGCGTTTGCAGCATGAACGAAGCCCACAACGTTTTATTGGGCGATAAACCGCGTCCCGAAAAGTGACGGGCGGGCAGGCACCGGATCGTAAATGCACCGTCGAAAACGACATTTTCATTCCAATCGAGTTCAACAATATGATCTTTGTCGAATCCCCAATGTTCCAAATGTTCGCCGACGCCCAACGGACAAATTACTTTTTCCGTCCTATCTTTTATCCGCTTGACCGTTTTATAATCCAAATGATCATAATGGTCGTGCGTGATGATCAAGTAATCGATATCGGGTATATCGCCCGGCGCATAAAGTTTTGTTCCTTTAAACGGTTTGTTAAAAAACGATACGGGTGAAGCCGTAACCAACGTAGGGTCGATTAAAAACCGCTTACCGCCTGTTTGGATAAACAGGGAGGAATGTCCCAACCAAACCATCACGTCTTCGTCACGTCCGAATTGTTTCAAATCGGTTTTAACGGTCGGCAAATCCGTTTCGGGGCGCAATTCTTCCACTTTGCGAAACAAGAAATTGAACATGGTGCCGATTGCGGATTTCTCCGATGTTATCTGTTTGGTTGGCGAGAGATTTTGAAACTTTCCGTCCCGGTAATTCGGCGAGTTTTGTATTCTTTCCAATCGTTCGCCGCGCGGCGAACGTCCGAAACTCGGTTGATTCATGAAAATTCCCGTTCCGACACACAGAATGATTAATACCGAAAATGTAATCCACATAATACGCTTTCTTTTCATGTTTATTTTACTTCAAAATACGGATACAAAGTAAGGCAAAAGTTGCAAGCAAAGATTTTCCGCATCTCCCACCCGATTTGCAATGTGACATTAAGAATTTTCAAATCCCGACTTTCCGTATCTCTTATTGATTAATGTTATGATAAAATTGTTTATGAACATTTTAGTGTACCGCTGTTTTTGAAAAGAAATTGATAACGAACACGCCGGCAACAATCATTGCAATTCCGGCAACAGCAGGAATATCGATCGTCTGCTTGAAAACAAAAACGGAAACCAAAGCGGTCAAAATAATGCCCAAGCCGCCCCAAATAGCGTAGGCGGTGCCAAGCGGAATCATTTTTAAAGCAAGGGAAAGAAAATAAAAACAAACGAGATATGCAACCGCAACGATGGCTGCGGGCAACAACTTGGTAAATCCGTCGGAAGCTTTTATAAAACTCGAACCGATTACTTCGAACAGAACGGCCAAACCTAAATGTACGTATTGCATTACTTTATCTTTAAAATTTGACACAAAAGTAACGTACACTTTAAACGATAATTTTGACAAAAGTCAAAAAATCATCTTTTTCGTACCCGGCTCAACGTTTCTTGGGAAATGCCCAAATATGAGGCGATGTAGCCCAAAGGGGCTCGCTTGATAACCTCCGGTTCGTTTTTGATTAATGTTTTATAGCGATCTTCGGCAGATTGAGTTTGAAAAGCAAAATTTCGTTCGTCCAACATTTTACAATATTCTTCGACGAGTTTTCTGCCGATCGTATTCACTTCGTTGTATTTTTGATATAACTCATTCATGTCTTTACCAGTAATATATTGAAATGAGCATTCTTCAAGACATTGAACGGTTTCACGGGCCGGTTTGTTATCGAAAAAAGATGCAATCGAAGCAAAAGGAACGCCTTCATACCCAAACCATATAGTGATTTCCTGTTCGTCTTTTTTGTAAAAAGAACGGATCAAACCCCGTTCCGCCACAAAGAAACTCGGAACAATTTGCCCTTCTTTAATGATCCGACTTCCTTTCTTTTTGGTGATATATTGAATTTTCGTTTTCAATTCCTCTTCCGCCTCATCGGAAAGATAACCGTATCCTTTCAGCAGACGAATGAAAATGTTAGAATCTTGCATGTTCGGAGATATTCATTTCGCTTTACGACATTGGGTGCAAATGTAGCATTTATTATGTTTGTTGATTGTCAATCCGTTTAAAACCGTGCAAACACTCCCATACATACCATTCCCTTACTGCCTAATCCCGCTTCGGCGAATACTCCCGTATTATTTCCGTATTTGATGCCTACCGGACTCAGTTGAAAGTTGAGACGTACGGCGTCGGCAAAATCCGAGTCGCCGTCGAGTGCAATAAACCGTCGAGTGCAATACGTCGCGCCTGCCGCCATCGTTCCGTACAATATAAGCTTACCACGATTAAAATAAATCAGGTTGATCTCTCCCATCAACGTATAAAATCGGTCATTGAAGCGACCGGCCTCGGTGTTGCCGGCAAAAGCATTCGATTGCGTCTGTTCATAAAGAAATGTTCCCCCGATTGACATCGGCAAACATTGTGTTTTGCAATCGTAGTAACGATAGCCGATATGGAATGCCCCGTCGGATTTTCTTTCCGTCCCGGTCATGCCGGTCGACAATCCAGTTGAATACACATCTGCCGATTTGGAAATAGCCCCGGCCGTGGAAAATAACCCGTAACCGACGGTTATTTCCGATTTCCCGTCTTGCGCCGCGAGCAATTCGCAAAAAGCGATACTTAACAAGCAAATAAGATATGTTTTCATGCCGGACAAATCAAAACTATATAAATAGTAACAAAGGATTTACCGATTATGTTTTTGCACGGAGCGAACGAAGAAAAGGCTTTACGAGTAAATAATAACAGTCGATCCAACAACAGTTACCAACTATTTGTTATTATAATACCGGTTTTATAAAATTAAATAAAAACACGGAAGCGCCTGATAAACAAAATATACATAAGAACGAAATTATTTATCAATTTTTAAAACAATAATGAAAATGAAAAGAAAATGGAGCCGTTACGGTAAGGTTACGGCAATCGGATTCGTTTTAACAGCCGGGCTATTGGTGGTTGACTCTGTTGATGCCGATGCGCAACAAACGAAAACCGACAACAAAAAACCGAATATCATTGTCATTATGACCGATGATGTCGGTTTCGGCGATCTTGGGTGTTATGGAGGCGGTATCATGCGTGGTGCTCCCACTCCCAATTTGGACAGGATGGCCCAAGAAGGCATCCGCTTTGTGGATTACTACGGGCAAGCCAGTTGTACGGCCGGAAGAGCATCGTTCGTTACCGGACGTGTTCCCATCCGTACCTCCATGTCTTCCGTATTGGCACCGGGCGACCCCAACGGCCTGAAAAAAGAAACGCCAACCATTGCGCAAGCAATGAAACAACAAGGTTACAAAACCGTGCAGTTGGGTAAGTGGCATTTGGGCGACAAAGTCGAAAATTTCCCTACGTCCGTGGGGTTTGACGAAATGTACCACATGACCCCTTATTACGCCGGAGTTTATGCATACGAGGATCCCGGCTTGCATCCTAATTTCCCACGCAATGATCCGCAGTTCATGAAGGAATGGAAAGCATTGGCTGTTCTTTCTGAATTTGAAGGAAAAGCGGGCGAAAAGGCGAAGGTGGTAACGGAAAATTTCAACTACCAAAACCTGAAAACGGGTGACGACAATATCCGCGTAAAAACCATCGAATGGATTAAGGCAAATTATAAAAGCGGACAACCGTTTTTCATGTATGTCAACTTTTTGAAGGTTCACAACCCGAATAATCCCGTCGACCGTTGGAAAGGGAAATCACCCGGAGGAATGCCTTACTTGGATGCATTAATGGAACTGGACGAAAACAGCGGGTTGATTGTTCAAGCGATCCGTGATTTGGGTATTGCCGAAAATACGTTAATTGTTTGGACGACTGATAACGGCGCTTGGGTAGATGCTTGGCCCGATGCGGGCTACACCCCGTTCCGCGGGATGAAAGGAACCCCGTTCGAAGGCGGCTTCCGTTGCCCTGCCATCGCATGGTGGCCGGGTCATATCAAGGCGGGCTCGGTGGCTACCGATATGATGAGCCACATGGATTGGTGGCCGACATTTGTAGCGCTTGCCGGTGGCACTCCTCCGCCGTACAAGTGGAAAGATAATACCAGAAAGCCGATTATTTTCGACGGGATCGATAATAGCGATCTGCTGTTGGGCAAGGGGCCGGGAAAACGGGATTTTTTTGCTTATTTTAATGATCAATATTTCGGCGCTATCCGCTACACCAACCTGAAAATGGTATTTACCGCCAAAGATACGTGGTTAGGTCCCGAACTGCCGTTAAACCCTCCTGCCATATATGATTTATGGCAAGACCCGGGCGAAAATTACGACTTGATTTTCAACGGTGCCGCACCTACCCGTGGCGAATTAAAAACCTCCCCGGGACGTTATTCGGGACAGGATAATGCGTGGATGGCCATCAAGATGAATCCCAAACTGATCTCTTTCTTGGAAGAATTCAAAAGTTATCCGAATATTCCGTATCAGCCTTGGGGCATGGGGTTAACCAAGGTTATACCCGAAGATTTTAAGTAACTTCCCTCTCCGATTGCAACCGAAAGATAATCGATCAAGCATATCAAGGGTCAGACTGTTTTCCGGATGCAATGGCAGTATATTCAAGTAAAAAACAAGCATGTAAAGCAGGTGTTTGTTCATAAAAAAGGCCCTTTCGAGAAAATTCTCAAAAGGGCCTTTAACAAACGATAAGAAATATTGTTAGGCTACTTTCTTGCTTAATGCTGCACCCGCTTTAAATTTAGCCACTTTCTTTGCGGCAATTTTAATGGGTTTTCCTGTTTGAGGATTACGTCCCATACGAGCAGCCCTCTTAGCTACCGAAAAGGTTCCAAAACCTATCAGCATAACTCTTTCTCCTTTTTTCAACGATTTGCCTATGCTCTTAACAATAGCATCCAGTGCTTTTGTTGTATCAACCTTGGATAATTTGGCTGATGATGCCATAGCGTCTACTAATTCAGCTTTGTTCATGATTACATTTATTAAGTTATTAAATATCAATAGAAACAATTTCCATACCAAAAAGTTGTCGATATGCAGCGTATAGTCTTAAAAAAAATGCCTTTAACCCTGCAAACCTATGTCCCGCAAGCATTTTCGAATTTCGTTTTTTTGCACGCATTTCATTGATTTTTGACTGTCGGTACAAAATTTATCGATCATGCCGATTTGTTTTTGCGAAACATTAGACGGATATTTTTTCCTGTCCGGGCACAAAGTAAATACAAATTTGATAATATTCACCATCATGAATCAAATATTCTTATCGAATAAACCGTTCATTTTATATCCGACTCCTCAATACCGATCACACGTTCCGATTCCGGTGGCGCGGCAGCACATTGATACAGCGTTTTGTTACGGGTTAAAATACGGATGGTACACATTTCCGAAAAAATAAAGAACTCCGATATATTCGTTCAAAACAAAATCCGTATTTTCGCAAACCAAACGGTCGGTTTATGATGAAAAACACCAAAGAACATATCATCAAGACATCGATGAATCTTTTTGCCGATTTTATCCGGAAAAACCGGAAAACACACCCGATAATGCAGACGAGGAAATGAACATGCTTGTTTTCATTTCGGATGCCGTTCGCAAAATGCCTTCGTTTTCGAACATACACAATGCCCAACGTAAAAAAGAAATAACGGCGTGGACAAATATTATTGCCGTTGCCAAAAAACAGGGGAAATACAATCGGACATTCCGAGCATGCAACGAGACGAAAAACGCGGGAAGAAATTGGTTCGTTGGTGAAGTATTGAGAAAAACATTATACTTTGGTATTTTCTCGATAAAAATCAAACAACTCCAAATCGCCGAGAAAAACTTTGTGCCTTTAAGGTAAAAAATCGCATACCCGTAAAATATTTTTCATGTTCATCTGTCTGCATTAATAAAGAGTAATTTTTAAACCGGAAAATATGAAAACAAAGAAATGGTTCAGGATTGTCCCCATGTTTTGGTGGATAGGTATCGTTGCCTTATTTGGTGCAGTGGTGATGTGGTTGTGGAATTGGCTCGTTCCGTCTGTTTTCGGATTAGCAACGATCGGTTATCTGCAAGCCTTGGGGTTACTCGTTCTTGCACGCATTCTTTTCGGCGGTTTTGGCGG